>NZ_NFJE01000010.1:0-104410 GCF_002159695.1 Collinsella sp. An271
TTAGAAGATATGACCGATAACTGATCGGTCGGAGCCTCCCCGGATGCCCGCGGGATGGGCGACAATCGTTGTTGTCAGCGCAAACGGCGGTCGCGCACCGCAGTCGAAGGGGAGGCCCCATGTCGGATTCTATCAGCATCGGCGTCGACGTCCACGCCGGGAAGAACTGCGTCTTCGCCCTCGACCGGGACACCGGCGAGGCCCTCGAGGCCACGCTGTCCGGCGACCCGGCCGAGCTCGTCCGCTGGATCGGCGAGAACCGGCTCTCGGGCGGCACGTGCTGCTACGAGGCCGGCCCGACGGGCTTCGGGCTCGCGAGGGCGCTCGCCGCCGCCGGCATCCGGTGCGTCGTCGCCGCGACCTCGAAGCTGCCGCGCAGGAGCGACAGGAGGAAGAACGACCGCGTCGACGCGGAGTGGCTCGCGCGCATGCACGCGGCCGGCTCGGTGAGGGCCGTGCGCGTCCCCACCGAGCGGGAGGAGTCGCTGCGCCACCTCTCGCGCCTGCGCGGCGAGGTCGCCCGCGACCTGAGGGCGGCGCGCCAGCGCGTCGCGTCCTTCCTGCTGCTCACCGGCACCCGCTACGAGCTCACCAAGAGGCGCTGGACCAAGACGTTCAGGAGGTGGGCCGCCGCGCTCGAGTTCGCGCAGCCGGCGGACACCTTCGTGTTCCGCCAGAAGCTCGCCGCGGTCTACCGGCTCGAGGAGCGCCTCGCCGAGGTCGAGGCCGAGATCGCGCGCGCCGTCGCCTCCTCCCCGGAGCTCGCGGAGCGCATGGCGCGCCTCGAGTGCATCCGCGGGATCGGGCGCGTCACCGCCTTCTCGCTGGTCTGCGAGGTGTGCGACTTCCGGAGGTTCCGGAACGGCTCGGCGCTCGCCTCCTACATCGGCCTCGTCCCGTCGGAGAGCTCGACCGGGTCCAGGACGAGGCGCGGCGGCATCTCCAAGACGGGCAGCTCGCACCTGAGGCGCGCCCTCGTCGAGGCGGCGTCGGCCTACTCGCGGCCGTGCAGGGGCGCGTCGGCGCCCGAGGACCCGCGCGTCCCCGCGCTCGTGAGGGCGAGGGCCGCCGAGTGCTCGAGGAGGCTCCGCAGGCGCCGCGAGCACCTCGTCGGCCGCGGCCTCGCCGCCAACAAGGTGAAGGTGGCCGTCGCGCGCGAGCTCTGCGAGTGGATATGGTGGATCGCCGTGATGCCGGCGTAGGGAGCCCCCTCCCGACCGAGAGGTCCCCCCGGGCCCCCGGGCCCGTCGAGGATACCCGCGCCCGCGCCCGCCGCCGAGGATGGCGCCGGGGCGAACCGCGCCCACGCTATGCACGCCCCGCGAGGGGCGCGTGCGACCTTAGAATCGGCCGCGCCCGGCCGATGTGCGGCTCCGCCCAGCCGAAGGCATCCTTTTGCGGCAACCGATCCCCGCGAGGGGTGGCGACACGCGGACATGAGACTGTTCACAGTGCCTGACGTTGGGAAAACGTCGTCTCGACGGCGCTGCGGGAGCGGAAGGGCCCGACCCGCCTTTGGCCAGGCGGGTTGGGCCGTTTTTGCCACTTGACAGGGTTATCGGTCATATGAGCGTGCCAAACGGCCCGTTCTGTGTCATCTTGGAACCTTTGCGCTTCTCATACGACGCGGAGGCGCGCCCGCTCGAGCGCACCGCCGCGTAAATCAGCGTTCCTAGAACTCGACGTCCATGAGGCGCAGGATGGACAGGATGTACATCTTGAGCGCGCCCTTAAGCTGCGCCTCGCTCGCGCACTCGTTGGGGCCGTGCATGGACCCGCCCCACGCGGGAAGCTCGAGGCTGTTGTCCTCCGGGCCGAACGAGACGGCGCGCTTGAAGTTTCGAGCATACGTGCCGCCGCCCATGGAGAGCAGCTCGGCGGGCTTTCCGGTGACTTCCTGGTAGACGTCGAGCAGCGTCTGGACGGCAGGATGGTCGGCGGATACCGAGAACGGCACGTTGGCGTGGCCGACCGCAAGCGTGGCGCCGAAGCGACCCGCCACCTCGCTGCACGTGGCCTCGAGCTGCTCGGCTGTCGTGCTGTCGGGGAAGCGCACGTCGATCGTCTGGCTGATGCGGCCGTCCGCGACCTCGATCGTGCCGCCGTTGACGGTCAGCGGGCCGAAGGCCTCGCTGGAGGTCGCAATGCCCAGCGCCTCCCCCGCCGTGTCCGCGTGGATGATGGACAGCAGCTCGAGGTAGGGCTTCTCGGACTCGGCGACGAGATTCGCCTCGCGCAGATATCCGACGATCAGGCCGATGGCGTTGATGGTCCCCTCGGGCAGCGACGCGTGGCCCCCGATGCCGTGCGCGCTGATGCGCGTGCGTCCGGGGGCGATTGCCTCGATGTCGATGCGGTCGGCATTGGCGACCGGGGCCGGGCATGCGGAGGCATCGATGGCGAGCTCGCACACCGACTCGGACGGAATGGCGTTCGTGGCCTCGGCGCCGCTCCAGGACAGGATGCGGCCGCCCTCGATCGGACCGCTCGTGAACGTGGCGCCGAACTGGCCCTTCTCGGCGTTACAGACCGGGAACTCCGCATCGGGCGTGAACAGAAAGGCGGGATGGTCATGGCCGACGAGGTAGTGGTGCACGTCGGTCATGCCCACCTCCTCATCGCTGCCGAGCAGAGCGCGGAAGGTGTAACGCGGCGTGATCCCCGCATGCTTGAGGTAGGCGCCCGCATAGAGGGACAGCACGGCAGGGCCCTTGTCGTCGATCACGCCGCGGCCGAGCAGCCAGCCCTCGCGGCGCTCCATGACGAACGGTTCGGTGTTCCAACCGGGGCCCGCGGGAACCACGTCCACGTGCGCGATCGTCGCAATCTGCGTATCCGACGCTCCGGGGATGTCGGCGATGCCGATGTAGCCCTCGTCGTCGCTCGTCTCATACCCGAGCTTGCGCGCGATACCCAGCGCGCAGTCCAGGGCGGCGCGGGCGGGGGCGCCGAACGGGGCGCCCGGGGTCCCGGCGTTCTCGTCAGCAACGGACGGATGGCTCACCAGATCGGCGATGTCCGCGATGACGTCCTCCCACACCTCGTCAACGTATGCGTCGACGCTGTTCTCGAGCTCTTGATCCATATCGTGTCTCCAATCTAGATGTTGAAAGCGTGCTGTTAGAGAGAGACGCCCAGCACCTGGGCGACCTCCCCCATGCCGTGGCAGATGACATCCGCACCGGCCTCTTCGTGCTCACCGGGCTTGGCGGTGCCGGTGTAGACGGCGATGCAGGGGATGCCGCAGGCGTGCGCGCCCTGCGTATCATGCTTGCGGTCACCAACCATGACGACCTCGTCGCAGGTGACGCCAAGCTGGCGCATGGCCTCGCGGATGCAGTCCGCCTTGGTGTCGCGCCCCGGCTCGAGACGGCCCACGATGACCTCGAACGGCGGCAGCCCGAGTGCGTTGATCATCTCGATGGCCATCGATTCCAGGCGCGACGTGGCGATCGCGATGCGCGTCCCGCGGTCGACAAGAGCCTGCAGCAGCTCCGGCACGCCCGGAAGCGGCGGGTAGTCCTCCGGCTTGACCTCGGCGTTGAACAGCTTGCGGTACTCATTGGTGATCGCGATGGCCTCATCGAGGTCGACATGGCACAGGTCCATGAAGCCGTCGTACAGAGGAGGTCCGATGAGGCTCGTCATGTCACCGAGGGAATCCACGTCATATCCGCGGTTCCCCAGCGCCATGCGGGCCATGCGCAGGATCGCGGGACTCGTGTCGGCCAGCGTGCCGTCAAAATCGAACAGCACGACCGGCCGGGTGGAAAGATGGAGCGTATCGGTCATGGATGCGCCCTCCTTTTCGTCGCGTAGGCCAACGTCCACCATCATACGACAGCCCGGGGCGGAAAACGCGAGCAGCTTGGAGCTCGCACAAAGCAAGAAGGGCTCGTCGCAGGCGGAGACGTCGCTTTCGAACAGGTGGGTTTGCCCCGAGCCTCCGATAGACCGCCATGGATACGGTAGCCCAGCGAAGGTTATTCATGAAAAAGCACGGGGCCGCCATCTCCTATCCTGCGGGAATGTCGAATCGGCCCTTCTACGTTCATGAAAAAGTACGGATCGGGGACCGCGGCGGAGCGGCGGTAAGCTCTGTCCTGCCCCACCGCAGTCGCGGGGGCGCTTTATCCAGGGTGGCTTAACAGGGGTCGACCAAAAAGCCGCTATCGCGGTGCACAAAACGCATGAACATGAATTTGGTATCAATAAACCGCATGTAGTATGTGAAACAGCCTGAACGGGCAATCAACGACCTGCGGTTTTGTTGATGACTCTGCAGGGGGAATCATGCATCTGGGCTCTGAGGGTCGGAAATAGCTGGATGAATGATACCAAATTGATCTGGACCTAGCCGCCGCGATCCAATATCGGCTCGATCAGGGAAGAGACGGGATCCCTCGCAGGCAAAACCCTTCAAGCTGCCCAGAAAGCATAGTATGGATACTAGATCGTAGCTCCTGAATGCCCGCTGAGTACCGCTAATGACCCGCCGTGTTGAGATTCAGCAGGACTACGCCGACGACGCACAGGATGATGCCCACCGCGCTCGCGACATTGAGCTGCTCGTGAAACACGAGCGCCGAGATGGCGGTCGTCGCGACGATGCCCACGGCGCACCATGTCGCGTAGGCGACCGACAGATCGACCGTCAGCAGCGCGCGGGCAAGGCACAGATAGCATGCGACATAGCAGATGACGGTCAGAACGCTCCAGCCGAACTGGGTGAAGCCCGCCGAGAGCTTCAGGCAGGTCGTCGCCACGATCTCGCAACCGATGGCCCCGGCCAGCAGCAGATATCCCATATTCCCGTCCCCTTTCGCCACGAAAAAGCCCCGGCGCCGTCAAGCACCGGGGCTCAAAGCTATACAGCTAGACGCTCGCGTTACTCAGCGTCCTCGTCCTTCTTCTCGGACGGCAGCGGAGCAACCTCGATCTCCACGCCGAGGGTCTCGGCGGCGGACTTCATCGAGAGGCTGATGCGACGACGGTCGAGGTCGATCTCCATGACCTTGACCTGGACCTTGGCGCCGACATGGGTGACCTGCGAAGGCTGGTCCACGTGCTTGTTGGCCATCTCGGAGATGTGCACGAGGCCCTCGATACCCTCACCGAGGTCGACGAACGCGCCGAAGGGCACGAGCTTGGTGACGGTGCCCTCGACGATAGCGCCGACGGGGTACTTCTTGACGAGCGCGCGCCACGGATCCTCGGTGGTCTGCTTGAGACCGAGGGAGATGCGCTCGCGGTTGAGGTCGACATCCAGCACCTCGACCTCGACCTCCTGGCCGACCTTGACGACCTCGGAGGGGTGGTTGACATGGTTCCAGGAGAGCTCGGAGATGTGGATGAGGCCGTCGATGCCGCCCAGATCCACGAAGGCGCCGAAGTCCACGATGGAGGAGACGGTGCCCTTGAGGCGCATGCCGCTCTTGAGCTTGGAGAGGATCTCGGTGCGCTCGGCCTTGCGGGACTCCTCGAGCACCACGCGACGGGACAGCACGACGTTGTTGCGGTTGCGGTCCATCTCGATGACGCGAGCCTCGATGGAGGTGTGCAGGTAGGAGCTGAGGTCCTTGACGCGACGGAGATCGACGAGCGACGCGGGCAGGAAGCCGCGCAGGCCGATGTCGAGGATCAGGCCGCCCTTGACGACCTCGATGACCTCGCCCTCGACGTTCTCGCCGGAGTTGAACTTCTCCTCGATGCGGTTCCAGGCGCGCTCGTACTCAGCACGCTTCTTGGAGAGGACCAGACGACCGTCCTTGTCCTCCTTCTGGAGCACGAGAGCCTCGATGGGATCGCCCAGCGAGACGATGTCTGCAGGGTTGGCATCCTTGCGGATGGAAAGCTCGCGCACGGGAATGACGCCCTCGGACTTGAATCCGATGTCGACGAGAACCTCGTCGCGCTCGATCTTCACGACGGTGCCGTTGACCAGATCTCCCTCGTCGAAATCGGTGATCGTGCCGTCGATGAGGCTGTTCATCTCCTCCTCATTGACATCATCGAGGGAGAAAATGGACGAGTTCTGAATCTCACTCAAAGGTGGACCCCTTTCGAACTATGGGGCCCCGATTGCTAGGACCTGCAGATTGCACGTGCGTCCAGGCGGGTGCCCGGCTGCGGTGCGCACCGTTTGGAACTTCTCGGGAGCCGACAGATACTGATGTGAGCGTATGCTCACGTTCGTCTAGACTACGTGGAATCGCTCTGATTTTCAAGGTCAAAGACGGATTTTTACGTAAACGGTTTGAAAAGAGTTCCCGTCTCTCCACCGAATAGCCACGACTGCAATCGCTCCGATAACAAAAGTGTAAGCGAAGCGGATGGCATGCATTCATCAGAATGGGTACAACAGACGCATATGCATCACCGGCGTTCATGCAATCCCGCCGCGATTCGACCCGTAAAGGAGGTGCACATGCTGAAAGCCGTGGTATTCGACATGGACCAGACCCTGCTCGACATCAACCTAAGCGCCTTTATCGCGGTGCTCGCCAAGGAGGAGTCCGCGCTGCTTGCGGACATCGGGCGCAGGAACCCCCTGTCCATGTTCGCCGCGTACACGGCAGCGCTGCTCGACGTCAACCGCGCGGAGCGCGACAACACGTGCACCAACCGGGAGCTGTTCGACGCGGCCATCGAGCGGCGCGGCGGCGTGGTGCTGTCGGACCCCGTCATCGCCGACGCGCTCACCTATTACGAGCGCGAGATCCTGCCCGGGCGCAACGACGCCATCATCGACGCGCGCCCCATGAAGGGGGCCGCCAAGGCCATCGAGGCGGTGCTCTCGCGCGGGCTGCGCATCGCCCTGCTCACCAACCCGAGCTTCGGCGCCGCCTGCATCGAGTGCCGCATGGGCTGGGGACAGCTGCTCGACGTGCCGTTCGAGCTCGTAACGACCATGGAGAACACGCGCCGCGTCAAGCCGAACCCCGAATACTACACCGATGCGCTCGACGAGCTGGGACTGAAGCCGTCGGAGGTCCTCATGGTCGGCAACGACCGCCAGCGGGACTTCCCAACCCCCGACATCGGGCTGCAGACCGCCTTCGTCGGCCGCGGGACCCCGGTGCGCGCAACCTGGTGCGGCCGCATGGACCAGTTCGCCGAGAGCTTCGATGAGATCGAGCAGCGCTTCTACAAGCGCGCAGAGCGCAACCTCATCGACCTCGTGCAGGAGGTCTGACCGCGCGCGGCGCCCCGTTGCGCGGACGAGGGCTACACGCGCGTCTTGCCGATCATGAGGTTCAAGATCTCCACGTCGGTCGCCTTCATGCCGACGCGGCCGACGTAGCCCATGGACGCGATCGTCTGCTCCACCGTATCCTTCACGAGACCCTCGCCCGCTTGGAAGCCGCGGTCGGCCATGGCCATGTCGCAACCCAGGATGGCGGCGTCGACGGCAGCCGAGATCTTCGCGGCGCAGCTCGGCTTGGCACCGTCGCACACGATGCCGCCCACGTTACCGAGCGTGTTGACGATGGTTCCGCCGATCTGCTCGCGGGTGCCCCCGCGCATCCAGCAGATGGCGGCACCCGCGCCGCATGCGGCGCACACGACGCCGCAAAATGCCGACAGTGCGCCGATATAGCCCTTGACATGCGCGGCGACCAGGTCGGACAGAGCCAGCGCGCGCAGCAGGCGCTCATGGTCCACGCCCAGCTCGGCCGCATACTCCACCACCGGCAAGCAGCAGGTGATGCCCTGGTTGCCCGATCCGCAGTTGATCACCACGGGCATCGAGCAGCCGCTCATGCGCGCGTCCGATCCGGCCGCCGCGCGGGCACGGGCGCGGCAGGCCACGCCCTCGCCACGGGTCTCCATCAGCGTGCGCCCCACCTCGGCGCCCCAGCGCCTCTCCAGGCCCTCGCGCGATATGGCTTCGTTGAGCTCGATCTGGCGCTCCAGCACCTCGCGCGCGCCCTCGATGTCACCGTCCTCGGCGAACCCCACGATCGCATCGATGGTCAGGTACGCGTAGGCGGGGTTGTCCTCCTGCACAGCCAGCGCGGGATCGGCCTCGCGCGACCCCTCGAGCACCTCGTCGTCCAGGGCGCGCAGGACCACGTTCGTGTGGTGCTCGGCGATGACCACCTCGGCGGTGTGCCCGTCTGCGCTCGCCGTCACCTTGATATAGAGGTTCGGCACGCCCTCCACGAGCTCGACGGTACAGTACGAGCGATCCGCTAGAAGCTCGCGCGTGCGCGCGATGTCGTCCGCCGTCACGGTCTCCAGCACCTCGAGCGCGCTGTCCGCGTTGCCGCCGACCGCGCCGAGCGTGGCCGCGGCCTCGATACCGTGCATGCCGTCCGAATTGGGGACCGTCACGCTCTTCACGTTCTTGACGATGTTGCCCGAGCACCCAACCCGCATGGCCTGCGGCTCGGCGGCAAGCGTCGCACGGGCGAGCGCCGCCGCGTAGGCGACCGCGATGGGCTCCGTGCATCCCAGGGCGCAGACGAGCTCCTCGTTCAGAATCTCGCACAGCGAGCGGTCGCGGATTTCGGTACAGAACTGAGGGTCGCGGTCTTCGGACATGCACGGTCCTTTCAGCGTGGGCGGGCAAATCGTTGATCTATTGTAACAATTCCCTGTCGTCCGCACCGCCCACCTTGGCGCACCGCGGGCACCGAAGATGCAACAGTCACGGCGTCACCCGGCTGGAATGCACGGAATCGCACCGGATTCCGTGCATTCCAGCCGGGTGATACCGGCATGGTTGCAGCTAGATTCTTTTCAGAGGACGCCGAAAAGCCCTGGGGCTACAGCACCGAGCGGGTGCCCTCCCCCATCTCGACCACCGCCGACAGGCCGGCGAGCGCCGCCTCGTCGGCGGCCAGCGCATCCTCGACCACCCGGCGCTGCTCGGCCACCGCCGCACGTGCCGTGCCGCCGCGCGTCGTGCGCGCCGCCACGATGGCATCGAGGTCGAACGCACCCACCACGTCGTCGCCGAACAGGTCGCTTGCTGCGCGGAACGTCTCGATCGGCAGCTCGGAGATATCGCAGCCGGCCTTCTCCGCCTCGAGCACCAGGTGCCCCACGACGGCGTGCGCCTCGCGGAACGGCATGCCGCGCTTAGCGAGGTAGTCGGCAACATCGGTCGCCGCCAGGTGCCCCCGGTGCATGACGGCGCGCATGCGCCCCGCGTTCACCTTCCACGTGCTCACCATGCCGCGCATGACCGTCAGGCACTGGTCGAGCGTGTGCGCCGCGTCGAGCGCGCCCTCCTTGTCCTCCTGGAGGTCCTTGTTGTAGGCGAGCGGCAGGCCCTTGCACGTCATGAGCAGCTGGACCAGGTCGCCCACCACGCGCCCGGTCTTGCCGCGGATGAGCTCGGCGAAATCAGGGTTCTTCTTCTGCGGCATGATCGACGAGCCGGTCGAGAAGGCGTCGGACAGGGTGATGAACCCGAACTCCTGGCTGCTCCACAGCACGATCTCCTCGGACAGGCGCGACAGGTGCACCGCCATGACCGAGCAGGCGTACTCGAGGTCGAGCAGGAAGTCGCGGTCGGACACCGCATCCAGCGAGTTCTCGATCACGCGCGAGAAACCGAGGGCATCGGCCGTCATCTGGCGGTCGAGCGGATAGGTGGTTCCGGCAAGCGCGGCGGCGCCGAGCGGAGAGGCGTCGGCGGCGTCGAACGCGGCCCGCAGGCGGCCGAAGTCGCGCGTCAGCATCCACACGTAGGCGAGCAGCTGGTGCGCGAAGAGCACGGGCTGCGCGTGCTGCAGATGCGTCATGCCCGGCAAGATGGTGTCGCCGGCCGCATCCGCCGCCTCGACCAGCGCGCGGCGCAGGCCCAGGTTGTCCTCCATGAGCTGCTTAGCGAGCGCCTTGGCGGCCAGTCGGGTGTCGGTCGCGACCTGGTCGTTGCGCGAGCGGCCGGTGTGCAGCCGCCCGCCCGCCTCGCCGATGCGCCGCGTGAGCTCGGACTCGATGGACATGTGGATGTCCTCGTCGTTGATGTCGAACGAGAACGCCCCCGCATCGATGTCCGCCTGGATGCCGTCGAGGCCCGCGCAGATGGCGTCGCGGTCCTGCTCGCTGATGATGCCCTGCGCGGCGAGCATGGTCGCGTGCGCCTTGGATCCCGCGATGTCCTGACGGTACAGATGTCGATCGATCGGCAGCGACGCGCCGAACTCCTGCGTCACCTCGGATACCGCCTCTTCAAAACGGCCGCCCCACAGCGCCATCTTGCAACCTCCTTGTGTCCGGCGGACAACCCCGCCGCCCGCTTCGTGTAAAGGGTAAGTATACGCCGCCTGCCCGGACCCGTCTGCGCAAGACGGGTCCGGGCAGGCAAAACCAGGGCGCCGCAGCTATTATGCCACGGCGCCCGCCGAACTCGGTGCTTCCCTAGTCGACCTTCTGCAGGCCCGAACCCGGACCTTGCACGCGCGACCAGGTGCGATGCTGCATGCTGTGCAGCTCGATGAAGCCGGGCGCGGCCTCGTGCGGGAAGGTGTCGCCCTCGTCGTAGGTCGCGAGGTTCTTGTCGTAGAGGCTGTAGTCGGAGCGCACGCCGTCGACGAACAGGCCGCCGCGGCACAGCTTGATGCGGACCTCGCCGGTCACGAACTTCTGCGTGTAGGCGTTGTAGGCGTCCAGCGCGAAGCGGTTCTGGCTGAACCACAGGCCGCGGTACACCGCGCTCGCCCACTCGACATCGAGCTTGGCCTTCTCCTTCAGCGTCTCGTAGTCGAGGCAGAGCGTCTCGAGCGTATGGTGCGCCTCGATGAGCAGCAGCGCGGCGGGGCACTCGTAGCACTCACGGCTCTTGATGCCCACGACGCGGTCCTCGATCATGTCGAGGCGGCCGTACCCGTTGCGGCCGGCGATCTCGTTGGCCTTGATGATGAGGTCGAGCAGCTCCATCTTCTCGCCGTTGATGGAGGTCGGCACGCCGCCCTCGAACCCGATGATGACGGTCTCGGGCTCGGCGGGGCAGTCCACGGGGTCAGCGGTCATCGTCCAGATGTCAGCCGGCGGGGTGTTCCAGGTGTCCTCGAGCACGCCGCACTCGATGGCGCGGCCCCACAGGTTGTCGTCGATGGAATAGGGCTTCTTCTTGGTGGTGGGCACCGGCACGTCGTGAGCGGCCGCCCACTCCATCTCGGACTCGCGGGAGGTCAGGTCCCACTCGCGAACCGGCGCGATGATCTCCAGATCGGGGTCGAGCGCGCGGATCGAGGTCTCGAAGCGCACCTGGTCGTTGCCCTTGCCCGTGCAGCCGTGCGCCACGTACTTGGCGCCGTAGCGGTGCGCGATCTCGACGAGATGCTTGGAGATCAGCGGGCGGGACAGGGCGGAAAGCAGCGGGTAGACGCCCTCGTACTTGCCGTTCGCCCAGATCGCCTTGGACAGGAAGTCGCGCGCGTACTCGGCGCGCATGTCGACCGCCTCGGACGCGATCGCGCCCATGTCGAGGGCCTTCTGGCGAATCCACTCGAGATCCTTCTCGTCCTGGCCGACGTTGCCGCAGATGGCGATGACGTCGAGATTCTTCTCGACCTGCAGCCACTTGATGCAGACCGAGGTGTCCAGACCGCCCGAGTACGCGAGTACGACCTTTTCCTTGCTCATGGTGTTCCCTTCCTTGTCAAGGTTTGCAAACGAAACATCAACGAGCCCGTCACGGCGCTTATACGATATGTAATGAAAGGTTGGGCCGCGGCACCAGCTGCCGTGGCGAGATCAACCCGACGCACCTATAGACGAACCCTGCCGGAGAGCCCTCCTCTCCATGCGAACAGAGACGACCGTTTTATCGTCGTCGGGAAATTGCACGCTGGCGTCGCGTCGCGATATCGGCAGCAGTCTGGCCGGGCAGCATGGCGTTGCGCGCCATGGCCTGAATTGTCGCCAGCACGTAGCCCACCGTTCGCTTCCTTTCTGCATCAACCCTGCGTGCACATCATCTCGACGCATAGGAGCGTCGATTGGTCGCTACTATACGCTAAAGTGTCTGCTTGCGAAACCGTCAATAGGAAAGAAACATTCTAGAAATCTACGGTCCGGCACTCCCTAAGCCGACTCGCCCGTAACGAGGTGGGAGATCTCGGATCGCCTGGCCACCATCACGATCAGCGGCACGAGCAGCACCACGCAGCTCGCCCCGATCAGCACGCCCTGGACGCCGAACAGATGCGCCAGCACGGGCGCCGCGAACAGCGGGACCGCCCCCGCCCCGCTGAAGCCGGCGTTCATGACCGAGTTGACGCGGCCGAGCAGATGGAGCGGGGCGTGCATCTGGACCAGGGTGTGCTGCAGCGGCGTGACCATTCCGAATGCGCAGCCGAGCAGGAGCTGGCCCGCGATGGCGCATCCCACATGCGACGTGCCCACGTACAGCACGCACGCCGCGCCCTCGAAGGCGATGAGCAGCATCAGGGTCCGCACGTTCACCCAGCGCCGCGGCACGCGCATGGCCGCGAGCGCGCCCACGACGCTGCCCAGGCCCGCAGCGCTCGAAAGCCATCCCATCCACGAAATGTCGACCTGCAGCACGTCGCGGTAATAGAGCGACTCCAGCGGGTCGAACGCGCCGTAGCCGGCATATGCGAGCACGCCGACCCAGAACAGCAGGGCGAGCGAGGGGGCCGCGAACACCGTGCGCGCCGAATCGGCGAGCGTTGAGCCCTCGGGGCCCTGCGAATCCCCGCGCTCCCGCTCCCCCGCCCGCGCAGAGGCCCCGATGCGGCGCAGTAGCGCCCCCGCGGGGACAAGCGCCAGGGCGGACAGCACCGCCGTGAACGCGAAGACGCGCTGCGACGGGAGGAAGGTCGCGATGATTCCGCCGACCGCCGGGCCCACGACCACCGCGACGTTGGAGACGACCGACATGATCGCGTTCATCCGCTTGCGCTGCTCCGCGTCGTCGCTCAGATAGGCGGGGTAGGCGGACAGATAGGCGTACCCCACGCCCGTGGCGAACCCGAACGCCGCGCTCATGGCGAGCACGGCCGCCACGGATCCGCCCGCGGCCTGGAACAGCGCGCTCGACGCCACGGCCACGCCCAGGGCGACCGCCGTGTGGGCCTTGGGCCCGCGCGTATCGAGCAGCGACCCGCCCGCCGTGTTCCCCGCGATGATAAAGAGGTTGAACAGGCCGACGGCCATGGCGATGTCGCCGGTCCCGGCATGCAGCTGGTAGGTCAGCGTGCCGATGATGCCGATGAAATACGAAGCCTGGACGCCCAGGTAGAGCATGAATCGAACCGCGGCGAGCGCGAACGTGCCGCGCGGCAAGGATGCGCGGATACCTGCGAACATGTGGGTGATCTCCTTTCTGATGGTGCTTTTCTGGACGGAATCGCTTCCGCCCACAGCGGCGCGGCGCCCTTCCGTGGGGAAACGACCGCAAAAAGCACTATCAGCAGGCGACCTCGAGCAAGCGATCGATCACTTGCGCCACGCCGCGCTCGTTGTTGGAGGGGGCGACGAAGCGCGCATGGGCGCGCATGTGGTCCTCCGCGTTGGCGACGACGTAGCTATGGCCCACCGCCTCGAGCATCTGGACGTCGTTGTAGGTGTCGCCGAGCGCGAGCGCGTCGGCGACGGGCACGCCCAGGCACTCGCACAGCCGCGTGATGCCCGTGCCCTTGTCGACGTGCTTGTTCATGAAGTCGATCCACTCCTTGCCGGCGTTGGTCACCGAGAAGCGCTCGCCCCATGCGTCGCGATAGGTCTGGGCGTACACCTCCTCGGCCATGCGGTCGGGGAAATAGACCGTGTACTTGTCGGCCTCGGCATCGAGGCCCGCAAAGGTGTCGACGTACTCGATCTTGGTGAAGAAGCGGCGGAAGAAATCGTCGTAGACGCGGTCGCACTCGAGCAGGAAGGCGCTCTCCGTGCCGCACAGGACCGGACGCCCGCGCCCGTCGTCGAGCGTGAAGTCGATGAGCTCGTGATAGGTGGGCGGATCGATCAGATCCTTGTAGGCGAGCCGTCCGTTCGCCCAGATGGCGGCGCCATTATCGGCTATCAGCGCCATCTGGTCGAGATGGGATGCGAACATGTCCTTCAGGGTATACAGCGGCCGCCCGCTCGCGGCGCAGAAGACGATGCCCGCGCGCGAGAGCGCCTCGATGCGCTCGGACATGCCGGGCGGCATGCTCCCGTCGTCAGCGAGCAGGGTGCAGTCCATATCGCTCGCGACGATCCTGACGCGGGCGAGATCGACGTCGTCGAACATCGTAGGCATATCGAGAAGCGACATAGGCGCGAAACCTTTCATATCCCCCATGCTGCGGCACGACCCCCGCAGCAGACAACGGACGATTATAGGGCAGTCGCCCGACCAGCGGTGCCAAGGGCGCCGAATATCGTGGGAGGGCCGGCGGATCGCACGGGATCCGCCGGCCCTGCAGGCAGTCGATTCCTACTTGGCATCCGCCCAGGTGACACCCGTGGACGCCTCGGCGATCAGAGGGACGCGCAGCTTGACGACGCCCTCCATCTCCTCGACGACCATCGCGGTCAGGCGCTCGACCTCGTCGACGGGACACTCGAAATCGAGTTCGTCGTGCACCTGCAGGATCATGCGCGCGGCGAAGCCCTCGTCGTGAAGACGGCGGGCGACGCGCGCCATGGCGATCTTGATGATGTCGGCGGCGCTGCCCTGCATGGGATGGTTCATGGCCGTGCGCTCGCCGAACGAGCGCTGTGCCGGGTTGCGCATCTTGAGCTCGGGGATGGGCCGGCGGCGCCCGAACATGGTCTCGGCATACCCCGTGCGCTTGGCCTCTGCGACGGTGCGGTCGAGGTAGGTGCGCACGCCGGGATACGCGCGGAAATACGCCTCGATCATCTCGCGCGCCTCGGCCATGGGGATGTCGAGCGACTGCGAGAGGCCGTAGGCCTGCTGGCCGTACACGATGCCGAAGTTCACGGCCTTGGCGCGGCTGCGCAGCTGAGGCGTGACCTCCTCGACCGGCACGCCGAACACGCGCGCGGCGGTCTCGGCGTGAAAGTCCTCCCCCTCGTTGAAGGCGCGCACCAGGTGCTCGTCTTCGGAGAGGTGCGCGAGCAGACGCAGCTCGATCTGGCTGTAGTCGACCGCGAGGAACACCGCGCCCTCGCCTGCCGCGAACGCCGTCTTCACGGTGTGCCCGAGCTCGGAGCGGGTGGGGATGTTCTGCAGGTTAGGATTGGACGACGACAGGCGGCCCGTAGCGGTGATGGTCTGGTTGTACGTGGTGTGCACGCGGCCGTCCCCGCGACGCTGCTGGCCGAGCGTGTCCAGATAGGTGGACTTGATCTTGGTCTTCTCGCGCCATTCGAGGATCAGGCGAACGATCTCGTGGTCGCGCGCGAGGTCGTCGAGCACCTTCGCGTTGGTGGAATAGTAGCCGCGCTGCGTCTTCTTGAGACCCTTGGTGGGCAGGCCCATGACGTCGAACAGGATGTGCGACAGCTGCATGGGGCTGGCGATGTTGAAGGAGTCGTCGCCCGCGAGCGCGCGGATGCGCCCGGCGAGCTCATCGATCTGGCCGACGAGCTTGTCGGACATCTCGCTCAGGCGCTCGGGGTCAAGGCGCATGCCCGTGCGCTCCATATCGGCGAGCACCGGGATGAGAGGCATCTCGATCTGCGTGAACACGCGCGCGGCGCCCTGGCGGTCGAGCGACTCGGCAAGCGGCATGAGGGCCGTGCGCGCAAGGACCGCCGAGCGCGCGGCGGCGGGCACGGCGCCCTCGGCGGCGCCGTCTTCGCCCGCGGCAGCGGGAAGCTGCACGTTCAGGTACGCGTCCGCGATGTACCCGTCATCGAACGACGAGCGCGCCGAATCGAGCAGGTAGGCGGCGACGACCGTATCGAAGATCCGGTCGGGATCGATCGCGAGGGCGTCGATGTGGGCGGGCACGGAGGAATCGGCCGGGGCGAGCTCGTGGATAAGCGCCTTCACGTCCGGGGAGACGACCTTCCCCTCGCCGAACAAGCGGAGCAGCACGCCCGCGATCAGGCCGTGCGAGAAGTCGTAGCCGTCGACCTTCGGCAGGTCGCAGGCGCCGCCGTCGGGCTCCTCGAAGGCGAGCAGCGCATCGGGGGCAGCGACCCACAGCGTGTGCGTGAGGCCGAACAGGGCCCCCGCCTCGCGGTCGTCGTCGAGCACCGCGGCGATCCACTCCCCCGCCTCGATGGCCCGCGCGAGCTCGCGGGCGGCCTGCTCGACGTCCTCGCCCGTCGCGGCGTAGGCATGCAGGGCGTCGGGGATATCGAGGGTCGAAGCGGCCGCCTCGGGCGCGCCCTCGCCGCCGATTAGCGCGAGGAAGCGGTTCTGCATGGCGTTGATGCCCAGCTCGCCGAGGGCGTCCGCGACCGAGGACGCATCGTAAGCCGGAAACGCCGTGTGCTCGAAATCGAGCTCGACCGGCGCGTTCGTCTGGATGGTCGCCACCTTGCGCGAAAGCAGCGCGTCGTCGATGTGCGCGCGCAGGTTCTCGCCCATCTTCCCCTTGACCTCATCGGCGTGCGCGATGACCTCGTCGAGCGAGCCGTACTGCGCGATGAGGGCGCTCGCCTTCTTGGGGCCGATGCCCGGCACGCCGGGGATGTTGTCGGAGGTGTCGCCCTTGAGGCCGTAGAAATCGGGCACGAGCTCGGGCGTGATGCCGTGGTAGAGATCCTCGACCGACTCGGGCGTCATGATCTGGACGTCGGAGAGGCCCTTCTTGGTGCCGACGATCTTCACGTGCTCGGTGGAGAGCTGGTACATGTCGCGGTCGCCGGTGATGAGGTACATGTCGCAGCCGGCCGCCTCGCCCGTGCGCGCAAGCGTGCCCAGGATGTCGTCGCCCTCCCAGCCCTCGGCCTCGAGGATGGGCACCGACAGCTTGGACAGGAGCTCCTTGATCATGGGGAACTGCTGGCGCAGGTCCGGATCCATGGGCGGGCGCTGGGCCTTGTACTGCGGGAGCATCTCCATGCGCACGCGCGGCTTGCCGCGGTCGAAGGCCACCGCCACGCCGTCCGGATGGAATGCGTCGATCATCTTGAGGAACATGTTGAGGAAGCCGAAGATGGCGTTCGTGGGGCGGCCGTCCGGCGCATTCATGGTGGGCGGCACGGCGTGGAACGCGCGGTGCATCAGCGAGTTGCCGTCGATGACGGCAAACGTGCGGCGGGTATCGGGCATAAGTCATCCTCTCGTTTGCGAACTGGGTCAAGTCTACCCGTCCGCGAGAGTACACGCCACGGGAAGAGACGCAAGGGCGCTGCGATACACATCAACTGCGCGAGGGCATCGCGGCGAGGTGCAGCTTCGCGCGTGCAGTCGAGCTTGGCGGCGCACGTTGGCAACAGTGGAGACTGCGAGCGGCATAATTGCTGAAAAATCGACGTTGTAGACGGCTCAAATCCGGACCCGCCCGAAACGGCACCTGCAGAGCCGGCATTTCCGCAGGTAGCGCCTTTACGGGAAGTGCGTTTTTCGGGGCATCCGGAAACAAGCCGTCTACAACGTCGATTTTTCAGCAATTCTTAGGGCCGGAGCCTCCACTCAACGCCCAAAAGGCAATCTGGGGAATCGGAAGACGGCATCTACGGAACTACGCATACGGGGCCGGCCGGTGTGCCAAGGGCCCCTGCAAATCCCTCAGCGCACCGGCCGGCCCCGTATGCATGAGTCCCCACCTGCATCCCAAAAAACTCGAAACCGCCCGCCCTGCGCTTCGGGGCTGCAGGGGAAACCGGGCACAGTCGTCTGCGGATCACGCTCCCGTGCACGCGTCCTCCGCAGTGTTCGAGAAATCTTGCGTGGCGAGCCATGAACGCTCGGCATCCGACTCGGAAATGTCGATGCGCTCGATCTTGAATATCACCGGTCGCGTCCCGTCGTTGCAGCAGGCGATCATCATCCGGTCGTCGTTCGTCCAGCCGTGCATGATCGAGCCGCCCTGCAGGGCCGTGTAGATGTAGCGGCTGATGCAGTCCCATGCCTCGGCGCAGGGGAACTTGGGGTCGAGGTCGCGCCCGAAATGCCAGAAGTCGTCCTTGCCGTCCTCGCGCGAGAACAGATACTCTTGGCCGGGCGCAAAGCACGGGCACGGCCCGCTCGCCGGATCGGCCAGATAGCGCTCTTGGAGCTCGGGGGAGCATTTTGTCTCGAGCACCGTCACTTTGCACTGATGTTTCATGGTCGCTCCTTCGTCAATATCGTTGCGTCCTCTCGCACGATGGGACGGCCGAGTTGAACCGCCCCACCGCGCAATCGTCCTTATAGCTCTGCGCCGTTTGACGCGATCACATGCTGATACCAGCCGAAGCTCTTTTCCGTAGCGTCTCGATCGAGAGCGTCATGTTCGCCACCAGGTCAATCGCGCCCCACATGGAGCAGCCAAGCACCTCGACGCCATCGGCCACAGCCTCGCGCACCTGCTCGATGTGCGCTCGAGGGTATTCGATACGGTAATCCATCGGCGCCATGCAGATGCCGTTCTTAAGCCGCATCGAGCCGATGGCCGCCGGTTTGAGCAGATCCCCGTAGGTCGTGAACATCCCTGCTCCGCCTTTCTGTAGCATACGGCCTGTATGCAGGCCCTTTTCGCGTTGCGGACACTATCGCGCGCACAGGGGGTTCCCGTCTGTCGCCTAGGCTACATAGGATGGAAACAGTACAATTATCCCTGTCGAAAGGATTCGCCGTGATCACCCCGCGCTGCCTCTACCGCAATGACTTCTCGGAGTTTCGCGAACAGCTCGAGGCGCTCCCCCACAAGCTCTGCGCGTTCGGCGCGGGAGAAACGCTCTGGATGCCCGGCGAGTACATTGAGCGTGTCTACTACATCGAGCGCGGCATCATCAAAACCGCCCTGCACGACGAGGACGGCACCAAGAAGACCATCTACTTCCACGGGCCGAACAGCGTGTTTCCCGGGTGCCACCAATCGCAGTTCACCATCGAGCTCTCGCTCGTCACGACGGCAGTAACACCCGTCACCGCCCTGGAGTTCAACATCGAGCAGATGCAGAGACTGTTGCAGCGAAGCCCCGATTTTTCGCAAGCGATGCTCGAGAGCTATGCCCGCTACATCAACCTTCTCATCTTCGAGAGCGCCCACCAGAGCCACCATCGCGCGCTCGTGAAGCTCTGCAACCTGCTGTACCTGCTCGCCCGCGATGCGGCTCCGGACAAATCGGGCTTGCAGCGCATCGCCTTTTCGCAGGAAGAACTCGCTGAGATCCTTCTGCTCAACCGAGTGAGCGTCGCCCGCCTCCTCGCGCAGCTGCGCGAGGAGGGCGCCATCGACACGCGGCGCGGCGCCATCACCATCATCGATGAGGACCGGCTGCTTTCGCACTGCTCCCTTGAGGTGAGGTAGGGCGAGTGAATGGAGGCCTTGCTCAGGCGGTGGCGCGGAAAGCGGATACGAGGACCGGAGGGATGTGGATGGCGATGTATGCGCGCCGCTAATGATTTGGCCTCTCGGTCCCTTTCTCCTTTATCGAAGAAGGTCTCTTCGGATCCGTCGAAACATATCCTCAAATGGCTTGTCTATTGGATCATTTGGAAACGCGTCCTGCGCACGAGAGACATACGAAAGAAAGTTCCGATTCCCAAAGGATGTTTTTGGGCAATTCCCCTTCTCTGTAAAACGCCTGTATATAGACCAAATTTGTCTTTTAGTTGCCGCTTTTCTTCGTCTCCAAATCCGCCTCATGCTACGGTAGTATCGATTGAAAAACCTGCCAGTAGTTCTCGCACGAAGAGTTACGACACGCCCATCAAAGTCAAACCCGAGATACGAAATATGGGGTTTCCTTCCCCAATCCATAATCGGCGTCGTCCACTACCGAGTAAACAGTTTTTCCCACCATACGAAAAAGACGGCACTTTTCTGGATGAAGGGTAACGCCTGGAACTTGTTTCAAGATGTTGACCACTCTGGTTATGCAGCTGCGTTTGTCCCAAGGTAATACAACGATGAAATCATCACAATACCGAGAATAAAATCCTCCGCATTCACCAAGGCAATTGGCTATTGCCGAGTCAGTTTCGAGCATATAGATATTCGAGAGAACTCCGCTTACCGCAAGACCTTGAGGAATACCTCGCGGCTCCTCCTTCCAATGTTTCTCTATACAGCGATCCTTGTTCTCTCTAAACTCTGACTTTGAAAGAATGTGTTTTTGAGACTTATTGAGTATCCACATAGATTTTCTGATCTGCTTCTCTGAGGAATAATCCAAGCCGCGTATTTTCAATAGTTCCTCAAGCGGCCAGCACGAGTACCTAATCACACTCATAAGAACTTTATAGTGATCATCTGGAAGCCTACCGTCGTCAAAAAGGGACCTCACGGCTCTTTTGAGATATTCGTGGTCCAAACTCGAGAAGAAGTCACTAAAATCTCCGGTCAGGATTATGGCATCTCCCCCTAGACTACGAATATAGTCGATCGCCTTTGCAGCTCCCGTAACGTTGCTCAAATGCTTTCCTGGACGATATGCCACAATAGCCTCGGACAGCCGATCCCTCTCTAAAGCTACCTCATATCTATCTGACCAGAGAAGTCCATAATACTGATAGATACGATGGTCGATATGCGCGGCATAAGCTATTGGACGTTCCTTTTCTACCTTGCATTTTTCCTGATTAGAATCCGACACCGTGCGAAACATGGTCGATTTGATGGATGTGCTGATTAACGGATAAAAGGCATGCTTTTTGATAAAGTCGGGATCTTCAACCAATCTTGCAACTTGGTTGTAAGTCACTCGATTATCGAAGTGGATATATCCTTTTTTCCGATCAGCATCCGGGATGCGCTTCGAGTTGTGCACGAAAAGCCACTTTCTGGGTCAACCTGCCCGGATCACAGATAGGCGGCTTACCTCACCGGACAGGCTTCACCGGTTGACTATCAACCTTCAGGTGCCGCCCAAAGCTAGTGCTCGCCTATGCCAGAATAGAATTGGAGGACACCGTGATTACCATAGCAATTCAAGCATCCCTCAACCCGCAAGCAGGCGAGTGCGCCGACAATGTCTGGAACGTTGCAATTGCATCGTTTCTGATATTGACGGCAGTACCGTACCCCTGCACCTATGTACAGGGCATATTAAGTATACCCGCTATTGCGAATCGCAGCCAAACAAACATCGCTGATAAGCTCTAGCCTACCCAAGTTTGCAGTCGGTCGATTAGGTACAAGCCCCTCAAAAGACCCTATTCTGTAGACTTCAGGAAAGCTTCGACAACGGTCAGCAGCAACACGCTCATGGCGAATTGAGCAACCTCGAAATAGATGTGGCTGCCGAAAGACCGTGTGGGCTGCTACGACAACATCTGGTTGAGCTTTTCTTTGCCATACTCAAAAGGAGAATTGTTCCGGAGCCGGGCAACTGGACCCAGGCGATGTACAGCTGTTGGCGCTCGTCGTGGTGCACTCTAGAGCTATTGATGGGACTAGTTTCTGCATCAAACTAACGAGAAGAAGACCCCCCCCCCGCAATTATCGTGTTTATCCAAGCAAAGGGGACATATTGCTCAGAAACAAAAGCCAACCGAACTTCAATCAATCCGAAAAGGAACCAGAGCAATACAATTCCAGTAAAACAATTCGTTCGATTTGTTATCGTTGAGCGAAAATGTCATTCCTCGTTCGATTCCATAGCAAGGAGCGCCTATGCTCACGCGGTCAGAATATTTGGAACACCACTGGCTCCCATATACCATGTGCGAAGAAGACTTCCTCACAATCTTGGAATATGTCGCACTTCGCCCCAGCAATCTATCTACAAGCTCAGAGAAACTCATCAGATCCCTCCTCTCCAGTTGTGAGCTTTTCGAAGCTCTTATGAAGCAAATGTACGTTGAGGAATTCGGAGGAGGGAAACCGCTCATCAAGGACTATATTCATGCAATAGTCGCTGACAGCGAGTTCGACCAGAACCAGACGGTTGTCTTGAAGCGCGGGGTTGATTTGGGCGCTCGCCGACCACTCGCTGAAATAGAAGATGGCAACGCTCCTGCATGGTGGAAAGCCCATAACGAGGTGAAACACAATCACTCGAAAAACTTTGAGCAAGGTAGCCTTCGACACGCACTTGACGCCCTCTCAGCCCTCTATCTATCCAATCTCGTCTTCGCACGAAAAATCGGTACTTATTGGAAGGCTATGGGCGAAACAGAGGGCAATTCGGATGTTGATGTCCCCAACGACATCTCCCATTTATTCGATTGCCCCAAATTTGAAACAAGGTATCACATTGCCAGCAGAGACTCTTATTATCCACCGAATGACGATTTGCTGAGTTACCTCGGCCTATAAGTCACAACTCTAATCATCATTTCCAGAATCCCCAGTACTCCATGAACGAATTGGGGGCGTACCGCAGCGCTTGCGTCGTCTTGCAGTTTTGCCTTGAGATAATTGGTTTCTAACAGTCTAGAACTTGGGTGATAACAGCACGCAGCTGACCTGCGGATTATGTTAAGCAGAAACCCATATTGGAAACCCGCCGATGCAAAATGGTTGAGACGGAAGTTACGGCTACGCCATTCATCTGGGATTTTGCGATTGGCTACTGCAAACAATCACCTAAGTTCTTGACTGTCAGAAATTGGTTCTCACGAGCAGGCGATGCCGTCAGCAGAACGGCTCGTCGTCCCAATCAGACGGCACACGAGGTCGTCCGTCCAGATCATATTCCAAGTCAAGACGGTAAGTCTTCATGTAGGCTTCCTCGAAATGAAGAGAACAGCCAGAAGCTCCTCCTTCGGCCCTCCTGAGCATCATGGCGTTATCCACCTCGCCATACCAAAAGAGGTTGCGCAGCATTCTGGTAATCCGGATGGGAGTTCCCGGCAGCCGAAAATCAGGGTCCACAAGGACCATACGGCCGTTGCCGTTTCTGACATACCTGCCTTCACCCTTCCAGTCTGTTATCAAACTGTCTTCATGACCGTTCGAGCCGGCAACGGTGAAGACGAGATAATCGAAGCCCGGCTTGTAGAGGTTGTCGAGAGCCGACATGTCGTAAGTCAATTTCACATCGTTGTACTCGGATGCTTTCACCGGATGCACTCCCTTACTCGCCATCAGGAAGCAACTCTGAACGCATTCTGTCGCAGAGCACGCCACTCTCGAGGACAACGTCCGCGCTCAAAGCCATTGAGACCGTACCGCCGACAAGCCCGGACTCAGACTTCTACACTGACATGGGGCACCCTCGTCTTCCAGATGATGAATGAAGCCGCCGTTTCCGTTTACGCTATCGAACATGAGCCTCCTTCCCTTCTAGTTAGGAAGAGTGTACTCACCTGCGTGGACATTTGCCCAGATCCGCAAAAGACTTGACTCCGATAAGCCACTTTCGATAGGCCCAGGCTGAAAATGTGTTGGGATGCCTTCCCATTTCCTCGCAATTTGTGCTTAGAATCAGATTGGCGCCGTCGCGATGCTTACCGCATACCTCCAATTATGGCGGTCCCTCCCCGATCGCGAGTTCACATTGCCTGGGCACAAGGGGTCAGGCGCTAGCCCTCCTCCTGCATACAACCTCAAGGTAGGGGGCGCTACCAAGCGAATGATAAACGGGCCCATCGTCATCAAGCATACGCCAAAAACAAGCGAGCTTAGCCCGTGCATGCGCAAGTGCATCGTGCGGACGGAGACGGACTCCGTAATGCCGTGCGCAATCTGTAGCACCCTGCAGCTGAGCGATTTAAAGCATGAAGCATCCTTCGCCAACAACCCGCTTCGATCTCTTGCCGCCCGTTTGCAGGGCACCCGGGCACGTCGATTCGCCCTCGCTTAGCTGAACAGGCCTCGAACCCGCCCCCTCCACACAAAGCCTATGTCACCACTAGGAATACCGTGCTACCATTCCCTGCGGAATTATCGGTAACGGAACGAGGAGGCATCCCTTATGGAGCGTCCGAACGCATGGAAGAAGTACGGTGAGGCGGATCTTGCCGAGCTCGAAAAGCTCTGTGGCGAGTACCGCGCCTTCATCAGCGAGAACAAGACCGAGCGCGAGTGCGTGCGCGCGAGCGTCAAGCTTGCCGAGGCTGCGGGCTACGTCGATCTTGACCAGGTGACGGCCGAGGGCCGCAAGCTCTCCGCCGGCGACAAGGTCTATGCCGTCTGCCACAACAAGACCATCATGCTCGCCAACATCGGCACCGCGCCGCTCGAGCAGGGCGTGAACATCCTGGGCGCGCACATCGACTCGCCGCGTCTGGACATCAAGCAGAACCCGCTGTACGAGGCCGGCGACATGGCCTACCTCGACACGCACTACTACGGCGGCGTGAAGGCCTACCACTGGGTCGCCACCCCGCTGGCGCTGCACGGCGTCGTGTGCAAGAAGGACGGCACCACGGTCGAGGTCTGCGTCGGCGAGGACGCCTCCGATCCCGTGTTCTGCATCTCCGACCTGCTGATCCACCTGGCTTCCGACCAGATGAAGAAGTCCGCCGCCGAGGCTGTCGACCATGAGAACCTCGATGTCATCATCGGCGGACGCCCCGTGGTGATCGAGGGCGACGACGCTCCGAAGGAGCCCGTCAAGCAGATGCTGGTCGACATCCTGTCCGACAAGTACGGCATCGAGGAGGAGGACCTGCTGTCCGCCGAGCTCGAGGTCGTGCCCGCCGGCGCTGCCCGCGAGATGGGCCTCGACCGCTCCATGATCCTGGGCTACGGCCAGGACGACCGCGTGTGCGCCTACACCTCGCTTGCCGCCCTGCTCGACGTCGAGCAGGTCGAGCGCACGAGCGTGTGCCTGCTTGTCGACAAGGAGGAGATCGGCTCGGTTGGCGCCTCCGGCATGACCAGCCGCTTCTTCGAGAACACCATGGCCGAGATCATGGAGCTCGTCGGCGAGACCGGCCCGCTGGCGCTCCGTCGCTGCCTGGCCAACTCCCGCATGCTGTCCTCCGACGTGTCCGCCGGCTTCGATCAGCTCTACGCCGACCGCTTCGAGAAGAAGAACGCGGCCATCATGGGTCACGGCCTGTGCTTCAACAAGTACACCGGCAGCCGCGGAAAATCCGGCTCCAACGACGCCGACGCCGAGTACATGGCGCTCGTCCGCACCATCATGGACGAGGCCGGCGTCGACTTCCAGACCTGCGAGCTCGGCCGCATCGGCGCGGGCGGCGGCGGCACGATCGCTTTCATCCTCGCCGAGTACGGCATGGACGTCATCGACTCCGGCGTGGCGGTCCTGTCCATGCACTCCCTGTGGGAGGTCACGAACAAGGCCGACGTCTACGAAGCCTACAAGGGCTACAAGGCGTTCATCGAGCGCGCGTAACGCACCCCGCTCAACAGCACGAGGCGCGCGGTCTTGCCATCCGGCAGGCCCGCGCGCCTTTTCGTGCATTTCAATCCGCATGTCTGCGAGGGGCGCGCCGCGCTTATTCGGTATAGATTCCCGATCGTGGTCAATTTACCCATCGAACCGGGAAATGAATGCTGGATTGCGGGAGCCGGCTCGGCAGAAACGATCCGCGACACAAAAGAGACAATATAATACGTGTTTTCCTCGCGCGCTTAGGGTGCCTTTTCCCAAAGAGCGGGAAAGGGGCCTTGGCCGTTCTTCAATAGGCTTGTAGTAATTAATATTGTATATATACGCACAGATGGTGCAGTCCCGGTTCGATGGGTAAATTGACCATGATTCCGAAAAGATAAAACAGGGACGCTCGCTCAAAGGAGGCCCGCCCGATCCATTCCATCGGATATCATCGGGATGCGCGGGAATCGCATCCCCACCGTCCCCCATGTTGTTCGCTACCCCAGGAGAGCCCATGCTGCAGGTCATCATCTCCCCCGCCAAGCAGATGCGCGTCGCCGCCGACACGTTTACGCCGCGCGGCATCCCGCCGTTTCCCGAACGCACGGAACGGCTCGTGCGCGAGCTGCGCGACATCGAGCGCACGCAGGGCGCCGAGGGGCTCAAGCGCCTTTGGCGCGTGAACGACAAGCTCCTCGCCGAGAACATCGAGCGCCTGCACGAATTCGAGCCCGTATCCCACGAGGAGGCGCTTGATGATCCTGCCGTCGCCCGGACCATATCCCCTGCCATCTTTTCATATATAGGCATCCAGTACCGCAGCATGGCGCCGGAGGTCATGGGCTTTCCCGAGCTCGAATGGCTGCAGGCTCATCTCTGGGTTCTTTCGGGCCTATACGGCTGCGTTCGTCCATTCGACGCCGTGCAGCCCTACCGCCTGGAGATGGGTGCGAAACTCTCCGTCGACGATACGCGCGACCTTTATGCCTTCTGGGGCGACCGGCTGGCGCAGGTGATTTGCGCTGATGGCCCCACATGCGTGGTGAACCTGGCGAGCGTCGAGTACGCCAAGGCGGCACTGCCCCATCTTCCGGCAGGTTCACAAGCTGTGACCTGCATCTTCGGCGAGGACCTACGCGCCGGCAAGCCCGTGCAGCGCGCAACGGCGAGCAAGATTGCACGTGGCTCGATGGTCCGTTGGATGGCCGAACACGGCATAGAGCGAGCAGAGGACCTGGTCCGCTTCGACATAGGCTATGCCTACGCACCGGAGCTCTCATCCGAAGACGGCAGCACGCTGGTATTCATGAAACGCGCTTGATGCGACATCAAGAAAAGGTGGAATGTGCCCTCGAACTACGAGCTACCGGCTGCATGACTCCATCTCTTCCAGGAAATCCTGCTCCAGGTGCTTCTTGACGCCGTAGCTCAAGTTGAGAAGCCCATCACCGGAACCCGACGCGATCGCCGTGACACGCGAGGCCGCATCATCGCCCGTGGCCACGATCGTCAGGCTGGCGTAACTCGACGTCCGCAGGTAGAACTTCTCGATAACGAGCACGTAAAGCCCTTCATCGCGCTCCACCTTCCCCGCGATCTCGACCGAAGAGCCCAGACGGAAAACCGCAGCGCGAATGCACTCTTTGACCTCATCCAGCCCCAGAGCCATCTGAATGTCTACCATGCCCCCACCATCCCTCGGAGCGAAACCCGACCGATCCGTCATCTGGCTTGAGTATAGATTCCTGCCTGTCCCTGTGAAATGCGGCGATGGTGAACACGAGAGCCCTTGCGCCGAACGGCCCTGAAGGAGGTCGCGGCGGCCGCAGACATGGAGCTTCGACCAACAAACCCCCTTATCGGCCGCCCAAAACAATAACCTCTGCTAGACCATCGTGGATACTGGGGGCTCGTGCAAGCATGCGCGCCGAAGGGGTGTCCCCAGCGTCCAAGAGCGCATGCGGAGGGCACGTCCCCGGTGCACGCCCAGCCGGGGCCCCGCAGACGGTGCGACGCCTTCCCGCAGAAAGCGTCGCGACGGATTCTGCGGGAACGGCGGGGATGATTTACATAACGGCCAAAACGATATAGGCGTTCACCTCGGTGTTCTACGTTTCGTCTGAATCGGTATGCATTTTTCGCCCGAGCTTCCCGCAGAAACCGTCGCGACGTCAGGCACGGGTTGGAACGAACCCGTCCCCAACCAACCCAGTCCGTTTGATGTGACTGTATCTTTCTGCCACAGCGACTGCCCGCGTCGGCGCTTCGACCGGCAACAGACCTTACCTGCTGCCCAGGAGCACAAAGAGCACGAGCACAAGACAAACCACGAGAAACACCAGCAGGCAGCCGCATCCGCAACCTCCGGAATCGCGCGGCGCGCCGCCGTCGGATCCCGACAGCTCGTTGATGAGCATCTCGCTCACGGCACCCTCGCCTATGCTCACGTGCCCGTCTCGGTTCCAATCCATCGGCGTCTCGCCTCCCCCGCGCCCCTCGCGCCATCGAAGTCGCATGTCCATTATCGCCTACATTCCCGACACCCACCACCGCGCTCCGCACTATACTGGAATGCAGCAGAGCGCCGACCCGTGCGGAAGGCGCCGCACAATCGCATATCACGGGGAGCTTGCAGGACACCACGGCAGGCTGAGAGGGGACGTGCCCGTCCCGACCCGAGGAACCTGATATGGGTAATGCCAACGAAGGGAGCATGCGTATGAACGCACCCAACACTGCCAATCTTGTCACGCAGCTCGACTACGCGCGGGCGGGCATCATCACCGACGCCATGCGCGCCGTCGCCGAGCGGGAACACCGCGATCCGGAGTTCATCCGCGCGGGCGTGGCGGCGGGCCGCATCGCCATTCCGGCGAACATCCGCCACCTCGACATGGGCCTCGAGCCCCGCGGCGTCGGAGCCGGCCTCTCCACCAAGGTGAACGTCAACCTCGGTATCTCCGGCGATGTCGCCGACGCCGATGTCGAGTGGGAGAAGGTGCGCACCGCCGAGAAGTTCGGCGCCGACGCCATCATGGACCTCTCCAACTCCGGCAAGACGCGCTTTTTCCGCCAGCAGCTCGTGCGCGAGACGCCGCTCATGGTGGGCACCGTCCCCATGTACGACGCCATCGGCTACATGGAAAAGCCCTTGGTCGAGCTGACCGTCGACGACCTGCTCGAGGTCACGCGCGCACACGCCGAGGACGGCGTGGACTTCCTCACCATCCACTGCGGCATCAACAAGAGCGTCATCAAGACCTTCAAGGAGACCGGCCGCCTCATGAACATCGTGAGCCGCGGAGGCTCGCTGCTGTTCGGCTGGATGGAGGTCACTGGCAACGAGAACCCCTTCTTCGAGTACTACGATGAGATCCTGAAGATCTGCCATGAGTACGACGTCACCATCTCGCTCGGCGACTCGTGCCGCCCGGGCTGCCTCTACGATGCGAACGACGCCGTGGAGACCGCCGAGATGATCGAGCTGGGCAAGCTCACCAAGCGCGCATGGGACGCCGGCGTCCAGGTCATGATCGAGGGCCCCGGGCACATGCCCATCAACGAGATCGAGGCCAACGTGACGCTCGAGAAGAGCCTGTGCCACAACGCGCCCTACTACGTGCTCGGCCCGCTCGTGACCGACATCGGCGTCGGCTACGACCACATCACCGCCGCGATCGGCGGCGCCATCTCGGCGAGCGCCGGCGCAGACTTCCTGTGCTATGTCACGCCCGCCGAGCACCTGTGCCTGCCGAACGCGCAGGATGTGCTCGACGGCCTCATCGCCACGAAGATCGCCGCGCATGCCGCCGATATCGCCAAGGGCGTGCCCGGCGCGAAGGATGTCGACAACCGCATGGGAGATGCCCGCCGGCGCCTTGCCTGGGACGAGATGTGGACCTATGCGCTCGACCCGGTGACGTCGAAGGCGCGCTACGAGGCCTCCCCCGCCTCCACCGAGGGCACCTGCACCATGTGCGGCAAGATGTGCGCCGTGCGCACGGTCAACAAGGTGTTCGAGGGTACGACGATCGATCTCGACGCCCAGGGGAATACGGATTGATTCATGAATGTACGGGGGCCGAATCAACGTTTGCGCAGGATTAGTTTATTTGACACCCCTGTTCATTCATGAATGAGCTGACCGACGCTCCCGAACGGAAAACTCACATGGAGGACCGGGCAGGGCCCCGTCCTCATCTCAGAAAGGAATAGCACCATGGACATGGCAGAACTCGGCCGTGCACTCGACAACGTTCGCACCACCGTGCCGCTCGTGCACTGCATCACCAACTACGTGACGGTCAACGACTGCGCCAACGCGCTGCTCGCGTGCGGAGGCTCCCCCATCATGAGCGACGAGCCCGATGACGTGGAGGACATCACCTCGATCTGCGGCGGCCTCGTGCTGAACATCGGCACGCTCAATCAGCGCAGCATCGAGGGCATGCGCGTGGCCGGCAAGCGCGCGGGCGAGCTGGGCCACGCGATCGTGCTCGACCCCGTGGGCGCCGGCGCATCCAAGCTGCGCACCGAGACGGCGGCGGAGCTCATCGACACGCTGCCCGTCACGGTCGTGCGCGGCAACATGAGCGAAATCAAGACCATCGCCGGCTCCGCCGCAGCGACCCGCGGCGTGGACGTCAATCCCGATGACGCCGTGACCGAGGACAACCTCGCCGCGAGCGCCGATTTCGCCCGCAGCCTCGCCGCCAAGCTCGGCGCTGTCGTGGCCATCACGGGCGCCATCGACATCGTCGCCTCCGCGGACCGCGCGGTCGCCATCCGCAACGGCGTGGCGACCATGGGCAAGATCACCGGCACCGGCTGCATGCTCACCTGCGTCGCTGCCGCATACGCTGTCGCCAACCCCGACGATGTCTTCGGCGCGACCGTCGCCGCCATCGCGGGCCACGGCCTTGCCGGAGAGGTCGCCGCGGCGCGCATGACACCCGCCGACGGCAACGGCAGCTTCCGCACCTACCTGCTCGACGCCATCTGCAATATGTCCGCCGACCAGCTCATGGCCGGCGCCAAGATCGAGGAGCTGTAATGCCGGCCGCCCAGCGCGGTCCCTGGACGCCGGAAGATATCCGTCGCGGCATGCTGCTGTATGCCGTGACGGACTCCGCCTGGCTGCACGGCCGCACGCTCGCCTCGTGCGTGCGCGAGGCGCTCGCGGGAGGCGCGACCTTCGTCCAGCTGCGCGAGAAGCACATGTCGACCGACGAGCTCGTGGAGGAAGCGAAGACGATCCTCCCCATCTGCCGCGAGGCGCGAGTCCCGTTCTTGATCGACGACGACGTCGAAGCGGCGCGGCTCGTCGGCGCCGACGGCGTGCATGTCGGCCAATCCGACACGGCATGCGCCGAGGCTCGCCGCATCCTCGGCCCCGACGCCATCGTCGGCGTCTCCGCGCAGACCGTGGAGCAGGCGGTCGCCGCCGAGCGAGCGGGCGCCGACTACCTCGGCGTGGGCGCGCTCATCCCCACGCCCACCAAGCCCGACGCCGTCGACGTGACCCGCGAGGAGCTCGCGCGCATCTGCCGCGCCGTAAAGATTCCCGTCGTCGGCATCGGCGGGCTGCACCTGAGCACGATCGACATCCTCGACGGGACCGGCGCCGCCGGCGCCGCCGTGGTTTCTGCGATCTTCGCCGCCGAGGATATCGAGAGGGACACGCGCGAGCTTGCCGACAAGCTCTCCCGCATGGCCCTCGCACGCTAGCGGCAAAGGATCCATCTGCGCCAATCCCAAATGGCGCAACGAGAAGGAGGTTGACGATGGACACGTTCCGCGTTCCCGTCGTGCTGTCTATCGCCGGCTCGGATTCGAGCGGCGGCGCCGGCATCCAGGCGGACATCAAGACGATCGCCGCCCACGGGCTGTTCGCCGAGACCGCCATCACAGCGCTTACCGCGCAGAACACCACGGGCGTCCGCGGCGTGCTCGAGGCGACGCCCGAGTTCGTCGGCGAGCAGATCGACGCGGTGTTCGAGGACATCCCGCCCGCAGCGGTGAAGATCGGCATGGTGTCGTCGGCCGCCATCATCGAGACAATCGCGCAGCGTCTTGAGCGCTGGCGCGCCGAGAATATCGTCGTCGACCCCGTCATGGTCGCCACGTCGGGCGCGCGCCTCATCAACGAAGACGCCTCGACGGCGCTCACGGGCAGGCTGCTGCCGCTCGCGCGCGTGATCACGCCCAACATACCGGAGGCGACCGCCCTCGCCGGCAGGTCGATCTCCGATGCCGACGAGCAGCAGGCGGCGGCATGCGAGCTCGTCGAGCGCTTCGGCTGCGCCGTCCTCGTCAAGGGCGGCCACGGCGTCGCCGACGCCAACGACGTGCTCGCCGAACCCATGGGCACAGTGGAACCGCGTATCACCTGGTTCACGCACGAGCGCATCGAGACCGAGAACACGCACGGCACCGGGTGCACGCTGTCGTCCGCCATCGCCTGCGGGCTGGCGCAGGGCCTTACGCTCTCCGATGCCGTCGAGCAGGCGAAGGCCTATCTGACCGGCGCCCTCGCCGCGGGCCTCGATCTGGGCCGCGGCTCGGGTCCCGTCGACCATATGTGGCGCCATCGCGGCTAACGGCGCGCGAGAAAACGCGAATGTTGGATGGGGACGGGTTCGTTTCAACCCGTCCCCGATGGCACGGCGACAGCTGCCCCTAGTCGTCCGCGACCGTCACGCCCAGCAGGCCGACGAGCGCGAGGGCCTGTTCGACGCTCACCTTCGCGCCGCGCAGCTCGCGAAAGTCGCTCGAGAGCACCGGGGCGGCAAACTCGCAGGTCGAAAGGTCGATGCCCGCAAGCGGCGTGCCGAACACGTCGATTCGCGTCAGATCGCATCCGTCGAACTCCGCGCGCTTCAGGCGCGTCCGCTGCATCGCCGCCTCGATCAGGCGCACCGCGCGCATGCACAGCACATCGACGGTGCATTCGGACAGGTTCGCATAGCTCAGGTCGCTCGAGGAGACGGCGACGCCGGCGAGCCGGGCCTGCAGAAGGCTCAGGCCCGGTGCCGAGCAGTCAACCATATCGCAGCGGTTGAGCCACGCCCGGTCCATGGAGAACCGGATGAACCGGCAGCCCTGGAAGCGCACATCGCGAAACGTGCACCCGCTGAAATCGACGCCGTCGAACGTACAGCCGCGAAACGCCACGGTATCGAACGTCGCCGACCCCGCGTCCTCGTAGGAAAGCTCGAGTCCTACAAACGCCGTGTTGCCCACCTGCGCGTCGCCCTCGGCGAACAGGTCGAGCAGCTCCTCGGCATCGATGTGGGCCCCGAGCGCCTCGGGCACCTTGGCGAACGAGGGGACCCGCCGCGCCATTACAGGTACTTCCTCCAGTCGTCCTCCTCCTCGGCGGCCGCCTCCGCCGCAGCATCCGCCGCGGCCTTGGCGCGGGCGGCCTGCATGTCGGAGTAGGACTCGCCGTTTTGCTCGGGGAAGCAGGCGAAGGCGTGCTCGAAGCGCGGGAGGTTGTCGTCGTAGCGGGTCTTGGGGATGGCGAACCAGACCTCCTCGAGCGCATGGGCGCCCGAGGCGAGCTCCGCGCGGAACATCTCGGCGACCGCGCTCGCGTCCCAGCCGAAGGCGCCGCAGCCGTACGCACCGAGCACAGCCTTCTTGATTCCGCGCGCGTCGATGAGGTCGAGTACGAAGCGGATGCGGTCACGCATGGCGTCCGCAAGGACCTCATCGGAGACCTTGTACTCCGAGCGGGCGCGGCGCGCGTTCGGGGCGGCCGCCACGACCACGTCGGCGTAGGCGTGGATCTTGCCGCGGCCGAAGCGCACGGCGGGAACCACCAGCGCGCGGTTGCGGTACAGTTCGCAGTTGAGGTTGCGGCGACGGTTCTCGGCGTACCAGTCTCCGAACGTCTCGAGGACGTTGCCCAGATAGGACTCGCGGCACAGCGACTGCTCCTGACCGGCCGCACCGCGCGAGAAGCCGCCGGCGGGGTTCACGAACGAGGCGAAATCGAGGACCGCGAGATCGCAGAAGGCGGCACGTCCGCGGCCGTTTTCCAAGATGACGGCGACGGCATCGGCGTCGACGACGCTCACCTGGGGAACGCGCCCCTCTTCGACCTCGTGGGCCGGGACGCCGTCGTAGCGCACCGTTCCCTGCTGCGCCTGCTCGATTTCCTTCGCATAGCGCGCGGCCATCTGCTCGATGTGCTTTTTCGCCGCGTCCGCGCGCGCCGCCTTACGGGGATTCTCCCTGCGCTCCGCCATACTGCATGCTCCTTTGCCGTACGCATTCGGGATACCTACATGGTGCCTATGATAAACCGTGCGGCGGCGCTTTTGGGACGGGGTCGTTATCGGGCGCAGTGCAAATCGGGGACGTACCTGTTGCGCGCATGCATGCACGCAACAGGTACGTCCCCGATTTGCACTGACGGCACCGACCCAAATAGCACCATCATGGTATGACGGTGTTGACCGGCCATCCGGGTAGGTCATGGAATGAAACTCCGGTATCATGTCTTGAGTTCTGACCATTTTTCGTCCGCAAACGGTGGTTTCGCCTTGTCCATGGAGTTCTTCATTCCATATATCTGTGTGGCCGCGGCGGCCTTTATCACCACCTATGCCTGCGTACCGCTCGCACGGCGCCTGGCGATCCGCTTGAACGCCGTCGACTATCCCTCCAAGCGCCGCATCAACAAGACGCCCATCCCCCGCATGGGGGGCGTCGCGGTGCTCCTCGGGCTCGTCGCCGCCCTCATCGTCCAGCTCATCGGCACGTGGTACTTCCACTGGCCGCCCGTGCTGATCCCGCACCCGAGCATGAGCATCAACTATCCCCTGCTCGGCGTGTCGTTTCTGCTGATCTTTCTGACCGGCGCGGTCGACGACGTCGTCCAGCTGCGCCCGCGCGCAAAGCTCGCAGGCCAGCTCGTCGCCGCCATCTGCGCCGTCGCGAGCGGCGTGGCCATCAACTCGGTCGTCAACCCGTTCGGAACCGACTACATCCAGCTCGGGTGGCTCTCCTACCCCATCACGGTGATCTACCTCATCGCGTACAGCAACATCATCAACCTGGTCGACGGCCTCGACGGACTCGCCACGGGCATCTCCGCCATCGCCGCGATCTCCATGTTCTCGTTCGCCGTGCTGGCCGGCCGCGTCGACGCCGCGGCGCTCGCCATCGCCCTCATGGGCAGCTGCTTCGCGTTTTTGCGCTACAACTTCCACCCGGCAAGCATCTTTCTCGGCGATTCGGGCGCGCTGCTGCTCGGTTTCGCGCTGGGCACCATCTCGCTGCTCAACGTGTCGCGCACCGCGGCCCTGACCTCGCTCATCATCCCGCTCATCGTCGCGGGCGTGCCCATCATCGACACGTTCTCGGCGATCATCCGCCGCATGCGCGCGCACGTCAGCATCGGCCAGGCCGACAAGGGCCACATCCACCACAGGCTCATCGAGGAGGGTTACGACCAGCGCCAGGCGGTGCTGCTCATCTACCTGTGGTGCATCCTGCTGTCGCTGGGCGCCGCCGCCATCAACCAGGTCGGCATCGAGCTGCGCATCGTCATCTTCATCGTGCTACTCGTCTGCTCCATCGCCTTCGCCATGCGCCTGCACCTGTTCGAACCGGTGCTGCGCCACCACTACAACCCCAAAACCCACCAGGATGAGATCGTCACTCCCGACGACCCCGCGTTCGCCGAAGAGGAGCAGTCGCAGCGCGAACTCAAGCGCGAGCACCGCGAGCAGTACCGCGAGAACCTCGGGAAGGTCTTCCATCCGAACAAGCCGAATCGTGACAACAAACGCTAGGAGATCACACATGCCCAACGAACGCAGCTACGAGACCGCCCTCGAGCGCAGCAACCAGATCAGCGCGGACCTCGCGCAGCACCCCCAGAACTACACCATGCTGACCGGCGACCGGCCGACCGGCCGCCTGCACCTGGGCCACTACTTCGGCACGCTCAAGGGCCGCGTCGAGCTCCAGAACATGGGCGTCAACACGAACGTGCTGATCGCCGACTACCAGGTCATCACCGACCGCGACACCACCGAGCACATCCAGGACAACGTCTACAACATGGTCATGGACTACCTCGCCTGCGGCATCGATCCCGACAAGACGATGATCTACGCGCACTCCGCCGTGCCGGCGTGCAACCAGCTCCTGCTGCCCTTCCTCTCGCTTGTGTCCGAGGCCGAGCTGCAGCGCAACCCCACGGTCAAGGCGGAGATGGAGGCCTCGGGCCACGAACTGACCGGCCTTCTGCTCACCTACCCGGTGCACCAGGCCTGCGACATCCTGTTCTGCAAGGGCAACGTCGTGCCGGTCGGTCGCGACCAGCTGCCCCACATCGAGCTCACCCGCCTCATCGCCCGCCGCTTCAACAACCGCTACGGGCGCGTCTTCCCCGAGGTCGACGCCCTGCTGTCCGACACGCCGCTTCTGCCCGGTCTCGACGGGCGCAAGATGAGCAAGTCCTACGGCAACGCCATCTCCATCTCCATGACGGCCGAGGAGACGGCGAAGCGCATCAAGAAGAGCCAGACCGACTCCGAGCGCATGATCACGTTCGACCCCGAGAACCGCCCCGGCGTCTCGGGCCTGCTGTCCACGGCCGCCATCTGCACCGGCCGCTCCGAGGTCGAGATCGCCGCCGAGATCGGCATGGGCGGCTCCGGTCAGCTCAAGAAGTACGTGACCGAGGCCGTGAACAGCTACTTCGCCCCCATCCGCGAGCGTCGCCACGAGTTCGAGAACGATCTCGGCTACGTGAAGGACGTGCTCGCCGAGGGCAACCGCCGCGCCAACGAGATCGCCGAGGCGACACTCGCCGAGGTGCGCGAGGCCATGGGCATGGTGTACTAGCGCACCTGCAGGCACCGGCTTCGGACCCCGTCATGGACGCCTCTTCATGGCGGGGTCCGCGATGCATCCCGTCAGGATCGAGAGGTTGAAGGAGCAGCCGATGTACCGGCTTATCGCAAGCGACATGGACGAGACGTTTCTCGGCGAGGGGCACCGCGTGCCGCCGGCGAACCTCGAGGCGCTCGCCCGCATGCGCGAGATGGGCGTGCTCTTCGTCCCGAGCTCGGGCCGCCCCTACTCCTCCATCATGGACAGCCTGTCCGGTATCGACCCCGCGCTGCTGCAGGGCAGCTACGTCATCTCCTACAACGGCGGCTTCATCAACCGCTACGGCGACGATCGCCCGCTTCTGCGCACGGTGATGGACCGCGCGAGCCTCGAGCAGCTGTACCGCTACGCCATCGAGCACCGCATCTGCATGCACGTCTACACCGAAAGCGGCCGCATCTTCACGCAGTTTCTGAACGAGCTCGAGCGCGGCTACATCGCCAACCTCGCCGGCATCGAGGAGCTCGGCGACGACCAGGACGCCCTCGCGATGGCGGGAGACGAGGAGTTCCCCAAGATCATCTTCATGGACCCCGATTTCGACGCCGTCAAGCGCCTGGGCGAGCAGCTCCGCCCCTCGCTCGATCCCGAACTCGTCGATATCACGCACTCCTCGAACCGCTACGTGGAGTTCGTCCCCCACGGCGTCAACAAGGGGACGGGCCTCGCCCACCTCGCCGCCATGCTCGGCATCGATATGGCCGAAACCGTCGGCGTGGGCGATTCCGCGAACGACCTGGCCATGATCCGGGCGGCGGGCCTGGGCGTGGGGGTGGCGAACGCCTCGGACGACATCCGCCCCGCCTGCGACCTCATCCTCGACGCCACGGCCGACGATGGGGCCTTTCCGGAGCTGCTGCGCCGCATATCCTGACCGCGACCTCGAGGAGGAACCATGCCGTCCATCCCGCCGTTTTGCACCTGCACCGACCACGCATGCGCCTGCCATCCCGCAAACCACGACCGGGGCTGCGCACCGTGCGTCGCCAAGAACCTGCGCCAGCACGAGGTTCCCGCCTGCTTCTTCCGCGCCGTCTCCCCCGACAAGCTTCCCGAAGACTCAGACGACTGGTCGTGGGAGAGCTTCGCCCGCCACGTGCAGGCGCACGCCCGATAACCGCACGCACCCGATACATGAAAGCGCCCCACCATCGACTTGGATGGCGGGGCGCTTTCATGTACAACGTTGATCGCACAGAGGGGAGGGATGCAATCAAACCCGGCGGAGAGATTATTTTTCATCGCCTGTATCTGCTCCGTCGTTGAGTTAACTATAGTAAACTGCCCGGCTGAAGTCCATGACGAAGATGCTCTCCATATCCTCTTCATAAGTTAGCCTTGGATAACCATGTGTGGGGACCGACGATGTGGGACAATTCTCGTGCAGCCTGGATGGAAAGGAGCCGGATATGGAGCGAGACGGATTCTTCGCACGCGTCTACGAGGCAGTCGAGCAGATTCCCGTGGGCTTCGTGGCGACCTACGGGCAGATCGCCCGCCTCATCGGTGAGCCGCGTCGCGCGCGCTACGTCGGCTACGCCCTGCATTCGAATCCCCGTCCGGGCGAGATCCCCTGCCACCGCGTGGTCTTTGCCGACGGGCGCATCTGCGAGGGGTTCGCGTTCGGCGGCCCTGAGGTCCAGCGCGCCCTCCTTGAAGACGAAGGGGTCGTCTTCCGCGACGAGACGCATGTCGACCTGAAGGCGTGCAGGTGGCCTGCGGGGCTGTAGGAAAACACTGATCGCTATCTTTCGCGCCACGCGCCCCGAAAACGCGCGGGGAGGCCGTCGTATCCGCCCGTGTGTGAAACCGCACCTTGGTAAAAGGTTTTATTACAGTGCGGGGGCGCCTCGTTTTGAATTTGGTATCAATTCGTGGTCTAGAAGGGCCGCATGGGGGCGGATCGAGGGCCCCTCCCGGGGCCACGGAATCGACCGAACAAAGAAACCGCAGGTCACAGGCTTGTCAGATATGGCCGTTTTCCATCTGTACTTCCCGATTTGATACCAAATTCATTTTCAAGAGCCATTGACCCCCTCGTTCCTGGGGTTTTGCGGTGCGGTTTTCCACCGTGCGCATATGGGCCCCGAAATCTGACCTCAGCGCGGCACCAAACGCACGTCAACTCCCCCGCAACAATCGCCAGAGGCCGCGCTTCGTGCGTATGGCTAAGGACGCTCTCCTCGCGCCGACCGCTCCACCTTTCTCCTCGTCGGCGTCGGACCCAAGAACAGCGGCACGGCGATGCGCGTGTAGAACACAAGCCAGATCAGCGAGGCGCAAAACCCGCCGATCACGTCGGACGCGTAATGCACGCCCAGGTAGATTCGGCTGATTCCGATCATGAGAATGATGAGGGAGAAGACCGCCGAGAACAGCATGCGACGGCGCCTGTCGTCCTCGTAATGCCAGACCAGCCATACGAGCAGCCCGAAAAACGCGCACGCCGCCATGGAGTGCCCCGAGGGGAAGCTGAACCCATGCTCGACCACGAGGTTGATGCCCTCGGGCCGCGGTCTCTGCACGAGCGCCTTGATGCCGAGGTTCAGCAATGCGACCAGGCCGACATTGAGCGCGCAGCACCATCCGGGGCGCTTGCCCGGCGCGAACGCCGCGATCTCCAGCAGCATGGCGACAATGACCATCGGTGTCGCCAAGGCCGAGAAGGCCTCCATGATGGGCGTGAGCCAGTCTGCGCGCAGGTGCTCCACGATCAGCCAGCGCGCGAGCGCGTCGATGCGCATGAGCTCGCCTTCGAGCACCTCCGCAAGCAGCAGCATGAAGACCGCGAGGCATACGAGCACCAGCACGAGCACGCGGTTTTCAACCAACAGAGCCGCAAGCCTCTTTGCCGTGCCGTGCGTACGCTCGGCACCTTCCTGTTCGGACTCCATGCGATCCATTCGCATCTCCCCTCAACGCGTTTGCGGCATTGTACCCACCAGACCCCTCCCCTGTCCGCGCATCATCGTTCCCGCACAACGCCGCCCCGGTGCGCAGGACGCGAAGCGGCCGGTTTGACTTTTGTCCACGCGAGCCTCTATTATCGAACATGTGTTCAGTTTGAGCGATTCGAGCGGAGGAGAAACGGTGGCGAGGCGCGAAGGCGAAGACAAAACCTACCTGTGCATCGACCTCAAGACGTTCTACGCCTCCGTCGAATGCGCCGACCGCGGGCGCGACACGCTCACCTGCAACCTCGTGGTGGCCGACCCCGACCGCGGGCGCACGACCATCTGCCTTGCGGTCTCGGCCGCCATGAAGAAGCTCGGCGTGCGCAACCGCTGCCGCGTGTTCGAGATTCCCGAGGGCATCGACTACATCATGGCCAAGCCGCGCATGCGCCACTACATGGAGGTCTCTGCGCAGATCTACGGCATCTACCTCGAGTTCGTCAGCGCCGACGACATCCACGTGTACTCCATCGACGAGTGCTTCATCGATGCGACCCCCTACCTCGCCCTGTACCACAAAACCGCCCGCGAGTTCGCGCGCGAGCTCATGGACGCCGTGTTCACGCGGTGCGGCATCCGCGCCACCGCGGGCATCGGCACCAACCTGTTCTTGGCCAAGGTGGCGCTCGATATCACGGCGAAGCACGTCAGCGACGGCATCGGATACCTCGACGAGGAGCTGTTCCGCAAGCACATCTGGCGGCATCGGCCCATAACCGACATCTGGGGCATCGGACCAGGCATCGCGGCGCGCCTCGCCAAATACGGCGCGGCCAACCTGATGGGGGTGGCCGCGCTCGACGATGCGCTCCTGTACCGCGAGTTCGGCGTGACGGCCGAGTACCTGATCGACCACGCGCAGGGCATCGAGCCGTGCACCATCGCAGAGATCCACGCCTACGTGCCCGAGGCGACCTCCATCGCAAGCGGCCAGGTGCTGCCGCGCAACTACAGCTACCGGGAGGCGCGCACGGTGCTGCGCGAGATGGTCGACACCTCGGTGCTCGACCTCGTGGCGAAGCGCGCCGTATGCGACGGCATCTCGCTGTACGTGGGATATGCGAGCGATACGCGCGACCTGGCGCGGATCGGGGCGAGCGGGAGCGCGCGGGTGACCGACAGCTGCGGACAGGTGCGCGCGAGCACGCACGGGCTGCTGCCGGACGCCGTCTCCGCGCCGCATACGACGCGCTCGCGGCCCGTGGCGCACGCTGCAGACGGCATCCGCGCCCGCCAGGCGGCCCGCGATCCGGGCGGTGCCGCGCCAAGTGCCGTCTTTGTGGGCGAGCACGGCAAACGCACCGTGCGCGGCAAACGGGCCTACGGATATGCGGAGGCCTCGCGCAAGCTGGGAGAACGCACCAACTCGTTCAAGCGCCTGATGGCCCGCTTCGACGCGCTCTTTGACGAGATCGTCGACCCCTCGCGCCCCATCAAGCGCATCAATATCGGCTTCGGGGGGCTGCTGCCGGAGGAGTTCGCGACGGTCGACCTGTTCACCGACGTGCAGGCCGAGCAGACCGAGCGCAACCTCGCCGAGGCGGTGCTCGCCGTCCGCGACCGCTACGGGAAAAACTCCCTGCTGCGCGGCACGAGCTACAAAGACGAGGCCACCGGACGGGACCGCAACGAGCAGGTGGGAGGACACCATGCCTGATATATCGGATACGAAGCGCGTGCCCTCGCCCTGGGGGGACCTCGAGTTCACGCCCGTCGAGGACGCGGGCCGCGCCCCCTCGCTCGAACGGGGCGACGGACGTCCCCAGCGCCGCGCGGACGGCCGGCCGCGGGCGAGCCGTGCCGCGCAGTTCATGCCGTTTGCCGCCCTGACCGGCTATTACGATCTGGTGCGGGAGCAGGAGCGCATCGTCGAGCCGCGCCACGAGCTGACCGAGGAGGAGGCCGATGAGCTGTCGCGTACCATCATGCAGGTGCGCCGCGGCGACCTGGTGCGCATCACGTACTACGATCGCGGCGGCTACAAGACGCGCGCGGGTGTCGTGGGCGCCATCGAGCCCGAGCGCCGGCGCTTGCGCCTCGGCACCGATACGATCCCCTTCGACGATATCTGGAAGCTTCTGCGCGCATAGAGGCGCAGGCGGGCCGCTTTTTTCACGGCAGCGCCCGGGTCGCGTTGACGCGGCCCGGGCGCGCAGGCATCCGGAATGGTGGTGCCGGGAAATGAGCCCAGTCCTTCAGAGCCGGGCGCCTCGATCGGTGTTGGGATCGGCTACGAAGCTCGTCGAACCACAAGAATTGCATTTCTCGGGCCTACTCCATTTGTCATAAACTTTATTCCCACACGAAGCGCATCTCCAGATAGGGCGCCCACAGTCTATAGCATATCCCGGGGGCTTGGGAGTCGTTTTTGTCCACCGGACGCGTCTAAAAGGGCCTCATCGGGGATCTCTGCGAAGCCGCCGCCGACCCCCCCTGATTCTTATTGAGCTTCTCCTCCATGATCAACCTCGTCTCTCGCAGGTTCCTCGTACTGCCCGGATGACATATCCGCCCCGGACCACGCCCCCATCCTAGCACGGCCACCGGCCGCCATCCGTCGCGACGGGAGCGGGCGCGTCGGTTCCGGGAATGGATGCACAATGGGTTGGAACGAACCCGTCCCCAAATGACCCATTCCGATAGCTGGCAACGGGAGGCAAACGTCCCGCGTATGCTCCCGAGCATCATCCCTTAATATTTTGTTATAGGAGCCTTATCAGTGACGCCATAGTATTCGAAACACGTCGAACCGCAGCAGCACTTATCAGGGGATTCCAACCCCGGAACAATACGGCCGCACCGACAGCACTTCCAGAGAGGAGCTGCGGTGTAGACACTCTCTGGATAGGGCTTATAAGTCGTGCCTCCACCGGACGCGTCTACAAGGGCCTCATCGGGGATCTCTGCGAAGCCGTCGCCGACCCCCCTCAGCTTCTTTTCGAGCTTCTCCTCCATGATCAACCTCGTCTCTCGCAGGTTTCTCGTACCGCCCAAACACCATATTGGTTCCGGGCCACACCCCCATCCTAGCATGGCAGGCGATCACCGTCCGTCGCGACGGGAGCGAGCGCCCCGGTTCCGGGAACGGATGCGCGACACCTGTCAGATGACCCATTACAGTTTGATCACGTAGTAGCCTGCGTCGCGCACAGCCGCCTCGTACGCGGCCTCGTCGATCGGGTGTTTCGACCGCACGTGCGCGGTCTTGGAGCCGAGATCCACCGTGGCCCAGGTGCCGGCGACCCCGTTCAACGCATGGGCCACGTTGTCGGCGCAACCCTGGCAGCTCATGCCTCCGATGGGCAGATCGATCTCATACGGGTAATGCGCCTCGTCGGTATCCGTGATCTTGACGGCCCTCACCTTTCGGCTCTCGCCGCCATCTGTGCAGCAGCTTTGCCCCTTGGTGAGACCGCCGACCGCGCGTCGGATGCCTACGACAAGGCCGATCGCGACGACGATGAACACGATGATGTTGCCCGGCGTGAAGATGTCTCCCATAGTTCCCCTTTTCCGTGCAGCACGCGCATGCATACGCAATAGACAGGCTGTCACAGCCACTATAGCGCGTTTCCGTCATAAGTTCGACAAAGTTGACTTTTTTCTTGACCTGCAGGCGGCTTCGCTATAAGTTTGCTAATGGAAACTTTCATCAGCCGCAGGGTAAACGGGAGCAGCCATGACCAGGACCATCGATTCTCTGTCCCTCGAACGAGCCATCGTGCGCCATTGCTCGCCTACGCTCGCCGCGCTCAAGCCGGCAAGCCTTTTCACCTTCCCCGGCAACTTCGTCGACGCTCCCGACAGCCAAACGCATCGCCACGCCCTGGCGGAAGCGATAACGGCATGTGAGCAGCAGCTGGCGAGCGCCGGCATCACGGTGCGCGTGCTCGCATGGCGAACCTGCGGCGCGCTCGTCTACGTGTACCGTCCTGCCGAGCTGGCGGCCTACCTGTCCGATCGGCGCGCATCCTGCCTTCTCGGCGCCCTGGGATACGACACGGCTTCGCTCGATCGCTGCATCGGGGTGCTCGCCGGCAAGCTGCAGGCCATGGACCCCGGCCGCAGACAGGCAGCGCGCGAAACCCCCTGCCCATGCACATCGTCCGGATGCAGCAAGGATTTCCCCCACGAGATGGGCCTGTTTCTGGGATACCCCTACGAGGACGTTGTCGGCTTCATCCAGCATCGGGGACGCGATTACCTCGCCGTGGGCATGTGGAAGGTCTACGCCGATCTCGAGCGCGCGCTCGCGACATTCGAGCGATTCAAGCGGTGCGCCGCAGCCAGCATGCGCGCCCATCAGAACGGCAGCAGCCTCGCGCAGCTCGCCATCGCAACCAGGTAACCGTCCGGAGCTTACCGGACCCGATAGAAAGGATACATCCATGAGCAAGATCGCAGTCGTTTTCTGGAGCGGCACCGGCAACACCGAGGCCATGGCCAACGCGGTTGCCGAAGGCGCAGCATCCAAGGGAGCCGAGGTCGAGACGATCCAGGCTGCAGATTTCAGCGCAACCAACGTCTCCGGCTACGACGCCCTCGCTTTCGGCTGTCCGGCCATGGGCTCCGAAGAGCTCGAAGAGGACGAGTTCCAGCCCATGTGGGACGACGTCAAACCCGAGCTCGGCGACAAGAGGATCGCCCTGTTCGGCAGCTACGACTGGGGCACGGGCGAGTGGATGGACACTTGGCGCGAAGACGCCGAGGACGCCGGCGCCAACGTGGTCGACACGCTCATCGTGAACAACGAGCCCGATGACGAGGGCCTAGCCTCCTGCGCAGAGCTCGGAGCGGCACTCGCGTAGCATATCCGCAAAGACGCCGATCACCCGCCTCGGCGCACCATACGCCACCCCTCCTCAAGCCCTGCCGACGCGACTCACGGCAGGGCTTTTTGCGTTCCGTCAAGGGTACAATTGGACGTGACGGTCCAGACGGGTCGCCGCGCTCCGGCGAGGTCGACTCGGAATCTGAACCGAATGCAGAACAGAGAGGGGAACTATGGACGATACCAAGCGCGCAGCCCATCGCGCCACGGCGCAAACCGTCATCAAGAATCTCAAGCGCCGCAACATGGAAGGCTACTACTGCGACACCGCAGCCGAAGCCGTCGAGCTGGTGTGCGGCATGATTCCCGCAGGCGATTCCATCACCTGGGGCGGCAGCGTCACCTTCACCGAATCGGGCATGAAGGCCGCGCTCGAGGCGGGCGATTGGCACCTGCTCGACCGCACGACAGCCACCACGCCCGAGGAGAAGCGCGAGATGTGGCGCGACCGCTCGAGCGCTGATTGGTTCTTCATGAGCACGAACGCGCTGACCATCGGCGGCGAGCTCGTCAACATCGACGGCAACGGCGACCGCCTGGCGCTGCTCGTCCACGGACCGGCGCACGTCGTTGTGCTGGTCGGCATGAACAAGCTCGTGGCCGACGTCGACTCCGGCATCAAGCGCATCCGCACGACGACCTGCCCGCTCAACGCGTCGCGCCTGCACACCGCGACCCCGTGCGAGACCAACGGCATCTGCGGCAGGTGCCATGCCGAGCGCTGCATGTGCTGCGAGACGGTCATCACCCGCCATTCCCGCCACGACGGGCGCATCAAGGTCGTCCTCATCGGCGAGGACCTCGGCTACTGACATCGACACCACGGCATCAGACATTACACGTCCTCGAAAGGAACGACTGTGAACGATTTTAGGTTCTACTCCCCCACGCGCTTCGTCTTCGGCCGCGGCGTGACCGACCGCACGGGCGACGAGATCGCCGCGCTCGGCTTCAAGCGCGCCCTGCTCGTCTTCGGCCAGGGCTCCGTGGTCCGCACCGGAACGCTCGACCGCGTCAAGGCATCGCTGGATGCCGCCGGCGTCGCCCACGCCGAGCTCGGCGGGGTGAGGCCCAATCCCGAGATCGCCTCGGTACGCGAGGGCATCGCGCTGGCACGTGAGTTCGAGGCGGACATCGTCGTGCCCGTTGGCGGCGGATCGGCAATGGACGCCGCGAAGGCCATCGCGCTCGGAGCCGTCTACGACGGCGATGCGTGGGATTTCTGGCGCAAGCGCGCCACGCCGACCGACCATCTGCCGCTTGCGTGCGTGGTCACCATTCCCGCATCGGGATCCGAGGCGTCCAACTCCTGCGTCATCAGCAACGACGAGGAGCATCTCAAATGCGGCCTCAACACCGACCTCAACCGCCCCGTGCTCGCCATCATGGACCCCGAGCTCACCTTCACCCTGCCCCCGTACCAGACGGCAGCGGGCGTCACGGACATGATCGCCCACATCATGGAGCGCTTCTTCTCCGGCCAGCCCGCGGTGGACGTCACCGACAACATCGCCTGCGGCATGATCCGCGCCGTCATGGACGCCGCGCCGCGCGTCATGGAGGATCCGAAGGATTACGACGCGCGCGCGAACATCATGTGGGTGGGCACGCTCGCGCACAACGGCCTGGCGGGCCTCGGCCTGGGCGTTCCGGGCGGTCGCGACGGCGATTGGACCTGCCACGGCCTCGAGCACGAGCTGTCGGCATTCGATCCCAAGATCACGCACGGCGCCGGCCTCGCGGTCATCTTCCCCGCCTGGATGCGCTATGTCTGGCGCGAGCATCCCGAGCGCTTCCTCGCGTTCGGAGAGCAGGTGTTCGGCATCGAGCCGGTCGATCCCGCAGTCGACGACCTCTCCGATATCAACGAGGAGATCACGCCCGAGCGCGCTGTCGAGGACGCCGTCGAGGCGACCATCGACGAGCTGCAGGACTTCTTCGTCTCCCTCGGCATGCCGCGCACCCTGTCGGAATTCGGCATGACCGAAGACGACATCGAAAAGCTCATGCCCGGCCTCTCCATCAACCGCGGCGAGCTGTTCGGCTCGTTCAAGAAGCTGACGCTCGACGACGCGCGGGCCATCTATCGGAGCGCGCTGTAAGGGTACCGCCGTCGGTTATCGCAATCGCGACACCCGTCGGAACAGGGCGGCCGGGCCTGTGCCCGCCGCCCTTTTTGCTGAGCTGCGCTATCGATATCCGTTGAGGCACTTGTCCTGCCGCCCCGACCGTGCGACGCTTATGCGCCCCGGGAACCATCGACCAACCGCCCCGTGCGCCCGCGGAATGAATCGGCCGGTGGTTCCCGAACTGTGCACATGCGTTTTTGAGGAAAGGGCTGCCATGGCATCCTTGCATCGAACAGTCACCCGCCGCGCCGTCCTCGCCGCCGGCGCCTTGATGGCGCTCAGCGCAGGATTGGGCGGTTGCGGCGGGAGCTCGGCCGCACCGCAGGGCGATCCGAGCGATGGCAGCTCCCCGAACATCTCACCGGATATAGCGGAGGTGACGGACGGCCCCGTGCAGCCGGGGCCCTCATCCACACCGACGCGACCCGAGCGGACGCTTGCCGCCATGACGCTCGAGCAGAAGGTCGCCCAGCTGTTTTGCGTGACTCCCGAGCAGCTCACCGGCGCCTCGGTCGCCACGGTCTCGGGCCCCATGACCGCCGACGCGCTCGCGCGCATCCCCGTCGGCGGGCTCGTCTATTTCTCCCACAACATCGTGGGCGACCGGCAGCTGCGCGACATGCTCGACGGAGCCGACCGACTGAGCCGCGCATCGGGCGCCGGCGTGGGCGCCTTCCTGTCCGTCGATGAGGAGGGCGGCCCGCTCGTCGCGCGCGTCGCCAACTCCGGTCTGTTCGATGTCCCGACCTTCCCCAACATGAGCGAGATCGGGGCGACCGGCGACGCGTCGTGCGCGGCCGAGGTCGGATCCACGATCGGCGGATATCTCGCCGACATCGGGTTCAACCTCGACTTCGCCCCCGATGCGGACGTGCTCACCAACCCCGACAACCCCGTCATCGGCCCGCGCTCGTTCGGTAGCGATCCCCAGCTCGTCGCGCAGATGGTCGCGGCGAACGTCGAGGCGATGCTCGCCGTGGGCGTCGCGCCCTGCGTGAAGCACTTCCCAGGGCACGGCGACACCATGGGGGACTCCCATACCGGGGCGGTCTATACCGAGCGCAGCAGAGACGAGATCGAGGCCTGCGAGTTCGAACCGTACCGAGCGGCCATCGAGGCGGGTGTGCCCATGGTGATGGTCGGGCACATCGAGACGCCCAACTTTGCCGCCGACGGGCTGCCCGCCTCGCTCTCCCCCATCATGATGGGCGACGTGCTGCGCGGCGAGCTCGGCTTCGACGGCATCATCATCTCGGATTCGTTTTCCATGGGCGCCATCACGCAGCGCTTCACGCCCGACGAGGCCGCCGTGCAGTTCTTCGCTGCCGGGGGCGACATGCTGCTCATGCCGGCGGATCTCACGCTCGCCTACAACGGCGTGCTCGAGGCGATCGAAAGCGGCGTGCTGACCGAAGCGCGCATCGATGAGAGCGTGATGCGCATCTTGAACATCAAGGATGGCCTCGGCCTGCTTCCATAGGAAGACATCCGTCCGCCATCGGGGACCTTCCGGATCCACTTACTGCTGAAGAGCCCGAAGCCGCTTGATCTCCTCGGCGTATCCGGGAAGCTCGTTGGGCGTCTCCAGAATGAACGGCAGGTCGCGCAGGGCGGGATGCGAGACGATGCGCGCGAACACCTCGTCGCCTCCGCCCAATTCAGCAGAACCCAGATAGCCTTCACCGATCTTGGCATGGCGGTCCTTATGCGCCCCGCACGGGTTCTTGGAGTCGTTGATGTGCGCGGCGCGCAGGCGCGGAAGGCCGATGATGCGGTCGAAGTCCGCGATCACGCCGTCGAGGTCGTGGATGATGTCGTACCCGCCGTCGCTCACATGGCAGGTATCCAGACACACCCCCAGATGCTCCGCAAGGCGCGGCGAGCGCTCCTCGACACCATCGATGATGGCCGCAAGCTCCTCGAATGTGCGGCCTACCTCGGTGCCCTTGCCCGCCATGGTCTCCAGCAGCACCGTGGTGCGCATGTTCTCGAACATGACCTGGCAGAGGGTCTCGACGATCAGATCGATACCGGCCTCGGCGCCCTGTCCCACGTGCGAGCCGGGATGGAAGTTGTAGTAGTTGCCCGGAAGCGCCTCCATGCGCTGCAGGTCCTCGGCCATCGCCTCGAGCGCGAACTCGCGCGCCCGCTCCTTTGCAGAGCAGGGATTGTACGTGTAGGGGGCATGCGCCACGAGGGGCCCGAACGCGTGCTCGTCGAGGATGCGCTGCAGGGCGGCGACATCGTCCAGGTCGAGCTCCTTGACCGATCCCCCTCGCGGATTGCGCGTGAAGAACGCGAAGGTGTTCGCGCCGATGGACAGCGCGGTCGCACCCATGGCCTCGAAGCCCTTCGTCGTGGACAGATGGCACCCGATAGTAAGCATTCCAACTCCATTTCTCAGTCAGGACGGCGCGCCCATTGTACGCCACAACCGAAGGCGGCGGCAGGCTGGGCAGTGCCTCCCTCATCACGGTGGCCGTCGCATCTTGCCAAGCGGGATGGGTTGAAATGAACCCGTCCCCAGGCACCCTCAAAAAACGTGTATATCGAGTTTGGTGCGATTTTTCGGTGCCCTCTGCCCACATGCGCCGCACCCCTCGGCATTTGCCCAGTTGTTTCCTGCGGAAATGCTGAGGGGTGGGGCGCATGTGGGGAAAGCTGCCTCAAAAATCGCACCAAACTCAGCCTACCGTCTCTGTGGGTTTTGCCCGAAGCGGATTTTTATGCAGTTTCTTGACAGGAATATGCAGCAACGTCGCCTACGGCGCCGCGTGCACTCCTTCAAGCTCGAGCAGCGCCCGCTTGCGGTCGAGCCCTCCCGCGTATCCCGTGATCGAGCCGTCAGCGCCCACCACACGATGGCAGGGCACGATGATCGAGACCGGGTTGCGTCCGACCGCGCCGCCGACGGCACGCGCCGAGGTCCGCACGCCGTAGCGCCGCCCGAGCTCATGCGCGAGCTGCCCGTACGTCGTCGTCTGCCCGTACGGGATCTCAGCAAGCAGGCCCCAGACGCGGAGCTGGAAATCCGATCCCATCAGATGGAGCCGCGGCGCCTCGTCCGGCACCTCTTTGGCGAAATACCGATCGAGCCAACAGCACGCGCCGTCGAGCGCGCGGCACGCCTCACGGGAGGCAGCCAGATCGCCCCCGCCGTCCTCGCCCAAACGACGGCGCGTCGACCCGAATTCGCCAAGATGCTTCTGCCCCTCGAACCACACGCCGGCAAGCCCCAGCTCGTCCGCCGCGAGCAGCAAAGGGCCCAGCGGCGAGTCGTAGGTCCGCTTCTGCATGGGCATCGCTACCCCTTTCGTGATTTAGGCGCCCAGTCGCGCATGCCCGGTATGGCGCCGCCCGCGATGGCCCACAGATACAGGCTCGCCACGCTGCCATACGGGCTGTAGCGGCGCCGATACTTCGCGAACAGCTGCGGGGTGATGCGCCGATGATGGTAGAGCATCCTCATGCCGCGCTGGATGGCTAGATCGTCAAAGGAGAGCACGTCGGGCCGCTGCAGGCAAAACAGCAGGATCATCTCTGCCGTCCAGCGGCCGACCCCCTTGAGCGACACGAGCGCCGATATCGCCTGCTCATCGGGCAGCGCCGCGACCGCATCGAGGTCGAACGAGCCCTCCTGCACCCGTTCGGCGAAATCGAGCAGGTAATCGGCCTTGCGAAACGAGATCCCCAGAGCCTGGAGCCCGTCGCGGCCGGCGTCGAGCACATGCGCGGCGTCCACGGCACCCAGCCGCTCCCGCATACGGCCCCAGATGGTCGCCAGTGCCTTCGTCGAGATCTGCTGCCCGACGATCTGGTGCACGACCGACGAGAACAGGTCGTCATCGACCTCGCGCTCGACGGGACCGATGGCGTCGATCGCCTCGGCCAGCCGCACGTCGCGCGACCGCAGATACGCAAGCTCGGTCTCCCCGTAGGCAAAGCAGGCCATCGAAGCCTCCGTTCACGCAGCATGCCCCAAGGAGGCACCGGTCACGTGCGTTCGCGCCGGTCGGCCCCGCGGCACGGCGGATGCGGACGAAGGCGCGGCGCGAAATGAATCGCTCGGTGTTCCCCAAGGCGTCAACCTGCAACCATTGTCGCACGAAAACGCCCGCGCAGCCGCCTCGGCCGCGCGGGCGCGTCCCCGTTTTCATCAAAGGTCGCCGCGTCCTCACACCGCGCGCGACGCCTCGGCCGCCGGTCGCGCTCTACGAGCGCTCGGCAATCTCGAGCACGAGCCGCTCGGTCTTCTCCCAGCCCAGGCACGCATCGGTGATGGATTTGCCGAACACGCCGCCGTCGATGGGCTGGTTGCCGTCTTCCAGATAGCTCTCGACCATGAAGCCGCGCACGAGCCGGCCGATCGCCGGCGCGCGGCGAGCGGAGTCGAGCACCTCCTTCATGATGCGAATCTGCTCGAGCGGGCGCTTGCCGGAGTTGTCGTGGTTGCAGTCGATGATCGCCGCGGGATGGGCGAAGTTGTCCTCCGTGTACTTGGCAGCCAGGCGCTCCAGGTACTCGTAATGGTAGTTGGGATAGTTGAGACCGTCCTCGCCGATGTAGCCGCGCAGCACGGCGTGGGCGAGCGGGTTGCCCGTCGTCTCGACCTCCCAGTTGCGGAACAGGAAGGTCTGCGGCTGCTGGGCCGCGTAGATGGAGTTGAGCATGACGTCGGTCGATCCGCCCGTCGGGTTCTTCATACCCACGGGCATGGGGACGCCGGAAGCGACGAGACGATGCTCCTGGTTCTCGACCGAGCGCGCGCCGACCGCGATGTATCCGAGCAGGTCGATCAGGTACTGGTAGTTCGAGGGGTAGAGCATCTCGTCGGCCGTGAACATGCCCGTCTCCTCGACCACGCGCAGGTGCATGCGGCGAATGGCCTTGACGCCCTCAAGCAGATTGGGCGCCCCCTCGGGATCGGGGTTGTGGAGGAGCCCCTTGTAGCCCGTGCCCTTCGTGCGCGGTTTGTTGGTGTAGACGCGCGGGATGATCACGAAGCGGTCGCGCACGCGGTCGGCGAGCTTGGCGAGACGCGTCACGTATTCGAGCACCGAATCCTCGCGATCGGCCGAGCACGGGCCGATGATCAGCAGGCGGCGCGGGTCGCGGCCGGTGAGGACGTCTGCGACCTGCGCATCGAAGTCCGCCTTCTTGTCCGCCATGTCCGCAGAAAGCGGCATCTCCTCGCGAATCTCCTTGGGGATAGGCAGCAGACGCTTGAACTTCATCGACATGGTCGGCACTCCTTTTTCACATCATCGGCAACACATATAGGGGCGATTATCCCCTGCCCCAACCGTCGCGGAAAGTCCCCTTGACGCACGAAATCGAAATGTTAATAATTCTCTTCCCCGCAACCGCATACCTGCGGCGTTCGACCGCTGGGCAACCGCCCTGTTTCCGATTGGTTACCGCTTGTTCGACACCACGCGGACCGGCGCGCGCCTCGGGTACAACCATGTGCAGGCAGGCACTACGGACATGAAAGGGCATCTTCATGGATACCAATCAGTTTGAGATCCACACCAACGCCGTCCGCTACGTCGACGCGCAGGGAAACACGCTAGCCGAGGTCACGTTCCCCGCGCGCGACGCGAATACCGTCGACATCAACCACACGTACGTGGACGAATCGCTGCGAGGCCAGGGCATCGCGGGACAGCTTCTCGCCAACGTGGCCCAAGAGCTCGAGGAGACGGGCCGACGCGCCTACGCGAGCTGCTCGTACGCCGCGCAGTGGTTCGCCAAGCATCCCGAGAAGGCGGCGCTACTCGCCTCGTAGCGCACGGGGCCGCCGATGGGTTGGAACGAACCCGTCCCCACATGACCCATTCTCGAAGAAGACGGGCCGCACCTGAGGCGGCCCTTCTTCATGCTATTCGATCAGCATCGCGTCGCCGAAGCTGAAGAAGCGGTAGCGCTCGTCCACGGCCTCGGCGTAGGCATCCATGATCTGCTCGCGGGTCGCCAGCGCGCTCACGAGCATCATGAGCGTCGAGCGCGGCACGTGGAAGTTCGTGATGAGCGCATCCACCACGTGGTAGGTCGAGCCGGGCATGAGGTACAGGTTCGTCGTGGCATCGGCGCGGGCGGTGATGTCACCGCGGCCGAGCGTGTCGGCTCCGTCCGCGCGACCCTCGAAGTAGCGCGCGACCACGGGCGGCTCGGACGCGGGTGCCTCCGCATCGAACGCGCTCTCCAGCGAGCGCACGGCCGTGGTGCCGACCGCGATCACGCGGTGCCCCGACGCCTTGGCCTCGTGCACCGCCTCGACGACCTCGGCCGGCACGTGGTAGCGCTCGGTGTGCATGACGTGCTGCGTGGGGTCGTCCTCCTCCACCAGGCGGAACGTGTCGATACCGACCTCGAGCTCCACGGCCACGAACCTGGCGCCCTTCGCCTCGATGCGCTCCATGAGCTCAGGGGTGAAGTGCAGGCCGGCCGTAGGCGCCGCGGCGGAATGCTCCTCCTTCATGGCGTACACGGTCTGGTACTTCTCGGGATCGCCCTGGTAGTCGGTGATGTAGGGCGGCAGCGGCACATGGCCCGCGGCATGGATCGCCTCGTCGAGCGTGCGGGGAGCCCCCTGCACGTTCTCGCCCTGCGGGGCGAACCGGACCAGGCGGCCGCCGCGGCTCTCGGGCACGAAGTCGACGACCTCGCCCGTGAGCACGACCGGCGCCGTTTCGGGCGCGTGCAGGCCGCCCGCGCGGTACTCGATCACCGCCCCCGGCTTCAAGCGCTTGCCGGGGTTGACGAGGCACTCCCACACATGGCCGAGCGCATCGATGTCCTCGCGACGGCGCAGCAGCAGCGTCTCGGCCACGCCGCCCGTCTTGGCCTTGCGCCCGATCAGGCGCGCCGGCATGACGCGCGTCTTGTTGATGACGAGCACGTCGCCGGGCTCGATATAGTCGATGATGTCGCGGAAGACCCTGTGCTCCACGGTCCCGCCGTGGGACAGGGCGATGCGCCCGTCGCCTTCCCGCGCCTGTCCGCAGCGGTCGAGCACAAGCAGGCGGCAGCTGTCACGCGGCTCGGCCGGGGCCTGGGCGATCAGCTCTTCGGGCAGGTTGTAATCGAAATCATCGGTTCGCATGGGATGAAAGCTTTCTTCTTGCAGCCGTATCGGGTACGGCGGATGACCAACGTTGCTATCCTAGCGCAACGCACGGCGGGGCACAGGCCCTCCCCCATATCCACGCAGGCGCTGCACATGGGAGCGAACGCGCCGCGCCGCGAGGCCTGCATCGTGCAAATCGGGGACGTACCTGCTGCGTGCAAAAAATGCACGCAGCAGGTACGTCCCCGATTTGCATGCCGGGCCACCCGTTAAGATGGCCCGGTCGGCGCCCTCCTAGAACGTCACGTTGCCGAACTCCGAGAGCTCGAGGTCGGGGTTGTGCTCAAAGGCCCAATCGACGTTCCACGGGCTCGTGAACAGCAGCAGCTTGCCGCCGCGCATGTCCTCGACGCGCAGCGTGTCGCGCGTGAGGTTCAGGCTCTTGATATCGACCTGGCCGGGCTCGTTGGCGATCCAGCGGATGTCGGTGTAGCCGAGGGGCTGGCGGCGCACCTCGACATGGTACTCGCTCTTCAGGCGCTGCTCGAGGACCTCGAACTGCAGCTCGCCGACCACGCCCACGATCACGCTCTCCATGCCGGCGCCGAGCTCGCGGAAGATCTGGATGGCGCCCTCCTGGGCGAGCTCTTCCATACCCTTCACGAACTGCTTGCGCTTGAGCGTGTCGACCTGCGACACGCGCGCGAAGTGCTCGGGCGCGAACGTGGGGATGCCCGCGTACTGCACGCGGCACGAAGTGCTGCAGACGGTGTCGCCGATGGAGAACATGCCCGGGTCGAACAGGCCCACGATGTCGCCGGCATACGCCTCGTCCACCGTCGCGCGGTCATCGGCCATCATCGCCGTGCCCGTGGCCAGCTTGATCTTGCGGTTGCCCTGCATGTGCCACGCGTCCATGCCGCGCTCGAACTTGCCCGAGCAGATGCGCACGAAGGCGATGCGGTCGCGGTGGTTCTTGTCCATGTTGGCCTGGATCTTGAACACGAAGCCCGAGAACGCCGAGGTCTCCGGCTCCACCGGCTCGCCGGTGAGCGCGTCGGTGTGGGCGGACGGCGCGGGCGCCAGGCGCAGGAAGTCCTTCAAAAACGGCTCCACTCCGAAGTTCGTGAGGGCCGACCCGAAGAACACCGGCGAGAGCTTGCCGGCGCGCACGGCGTCGAAATCGAACTCGTCGGCGGCGCCGTCGAGCAGCTCGATGTCGTCCATGAGGTTGCGGTGGTTCTCGGCGCCGATGAGCTCGTCGAGCGCGGGGTCGCCGAGCTCCGCCTCGATCTCGTTGACCTTCTTGGACGCGTTAGCGCGCCCGTCGCCCTCGAAGGCCAGCACGTGGCGGCTCGCGCGGTCGAACACGCCGCGGAAGTTCTTGCCGTTTCCGATCGGCCAGTTCATCGGGCACGTGCCGATGCCCAGCACGTTCTCGATCTCCTCCATGAGCTCGAACGGGTCGCGCGTCTCGCGGTCGAGCTTGTTTACGAACGTGAAGATGGGGATGCCGCGCAGGGCGCAGACGCGGAAGAGCTTCACGGTCTGCGCCTCGACGCCCTTGGCGCCGTCGATGACCATGACCGCGGAGTCCGCCGCCATGAGCGTGCGGTAGGTGTCCTCGGAAAAGTCCTGGTGGCCCGGGGTGTCGAGAATGTTCACGCAGCAGCCGCCGTAGGTGAACTGCAGCACCGACGAGGTGACCGAGATGCCGCGCTGCTTCTCGATGTCCATCCAGTCGGACACCGCGTGCTTGGCGCTGCTCTTCCCCTTGACCGAGCCGGCCGACTGGATCGTGCCGGTATACAGCAGCAGCTTCTCGGTCAGCGTGGTCTTGCCCGCGTCCGGGTGCGAGATGATGGCGAAGGTGCGGCGCGACGAGATCTCATCGGCGATACTTGGCATGGGCTCCCCTGTTCTGCGGCCGCGGTGCTCGACGGCGGCCCCTCATATGCGTTTGACCTGAGCCATTGTAGCCGCAAGCGCCCCGACACACGAGACGTCCACGCGAAAACCGCCGGCCGAGCGGCGGCTCGCCCCGACGGCGCGAGCATGCGCGCGGCCGCGCCGCGCCCTACCCCTTCGTCCGCGCCGCGGCCGCGCACAGCACGGCGCCTGCGGCGACGAGCGCCGCGATGACCGCGAACGTGAAGGAGAACCCGGAGCAGAACAGGTCGGGGCGCCCCTCGATGAAGGCGTCCACCGCGTAACCCGCCCCTTCGGACATGCGGCCGTACAGAAGCGCGCTGCCGCCGGAAACGCCGACCGACATGCCCAGATATCGTACGAGCGAGACGACGCTGCCCGCGAACCCCAGGTGCTCGGGCGCAACCGACCCCATGACGAGCGAGTTGTTCGGCGACTGGAACAGTCCCGTGCCGACCGCCATCACGAGCATGCCGACGACGATGACGGCAAGCGGGGCGGTCGCGGGCAGGCTTCCCGTGAAGGCGATGCCCACCGCGTAAATCACCAGGCCCGTGAAACACGGCAGGGCGCTGCCGATGCGGTCGGACAGGGCGCCGGCGGCGGGACCCACCGCCGCCATGCCAAGCGGGATGGCGCCGAGCTCCTCCTGCATGACGGGAAGGGCGATGTTGACGATGCTGCTGTCGAGTGTGGACATGAACGTCATGGCCACGATGGTGAACAGGATGACCCACTTGTTGGAACGGGGCATGCCGGCGGATGCGGCGCTACTCACGCGATTACCTCCCAGGCGCGCGCGGACAGATCCACGCGCCTGGAAACGCGCCTCCCCCGGTAGCAGCGATCGCGCTGCGGCACCGGGCGCTATCGCGGGCGTGGCGGCAACCGACCCCCTCCCGCGATGGGCGGGCACATCATAGCATGCACGGCGCCGTATCGGGCCGCATCACAGCGTGCGGCTGAGCCCGGGCGAGACAAGTCCCACCCGGCAGCGCCCGCGCGCCGCGCTCGCTAGCGAGCCGTCTCGCGACGGACCAGCACCGGCTCCACGGCCTTATGGACCGGCTCGCCGAGCGGCCGCGGCCGGCGCTTCTTGCGCTCCTCCATCTGTGCCATGAGCAGCCCCATGGCCTCCTGGGCGATGCGGGAAACCTGCTGGCGCACCGTGCTGATGGGGATGACGGACTCGCGCGAGACCGGTGAATCGTCGAAGCCCACGATGCGGTACTCGTCGGGCAGGCCCCCATGCGTCCGCACGATCTGGTTCACGAGCATGTTCGCGTAGGTGTCGTTCGACACGAACACGCCCTTGCGCCTGCCCGGGAAGCGCTCCTCCAGCTCTTCGAACACCTGGCGCATCGTCCGGTCCGCCTCCTCGTAGCCGTGGCCGAAATCGCGCAGCATGAGCTCGCAGGCCACCCCGCGCTCGCGGCACGCGTCCACAAAGCCGCCGATGCGCCCGTGCGCGGGCACCGACTCGGGCACGTCGGAGTTGATATGGATGAGCACCTCGCAGCCGCATTCGTCCAGAAGGCCTGCCGCCAGGGCGCCACCCGCGCGGTTGTCGGTATTCACGCTGCTGCAGAAGCGGTCCTCTCGCTCGATGGTGACGACCGGCACCTGGAAGGAAGCGAGCTCCTCGGAGGGCACCGTGTTGCTGAGGACGATCATGCCCTCGATCTGGTAGGCGAGCAGCTCCTCGATGTAGCGGCGCTCCACGTCGCGGTTGTCGTCGCCGGCGAACACGAGGAACTTGTAGCCGTACGTCTCGTAGGTCGCTAGGATCTCGTCGAGCATCTGCGAGTAGAAGTGCAGGTAGAGGTTCGGCACGATGACGCCCACGAACTCGGTCTTGCCGCTCGCGAGGATGCGGGCGACCTTGTTCTCCTTGTAGCCGAGCTCCTCAAGCGCCGCGGCGATCTTCTCCTGGTTCTCTACCGTCAGAGAATCGGGGTCGTTGAAGTAGCGCGATATCGTCGTCTTCGAGAAATGGGTGTAGCGCGCGATATCGGCAAACGTGACGCTCTTCTTGCCCATCGGTCCTCCCTCTCTTGCACATAGCGCTCAGCCTAGCACAAGCGGTGCGGCGGATGCAGGCGCGTCCGCACGGCAACCGCCTCGGCCGATACGCTCACCCGCGATTTCCTACCATACACCGACAAGACAGGGCCCGCTGCGGGCGATTCATTGTCTGACCCCTCATCCGTGTGATAAACCGTACTCGGTTACGTAACCGGTAACTTAATCGGTTCTTTTCAACAAAGGGAGGCGGCGGCATCGGCGCGGCCTACGCCACCATGGTGCAGGTGCTCTCCGTCTCGCAGGGCCCATGCGGTATCATCGGCGTCATCTGCATCAGGCCCGACTGCATGCTGCAGTTCCTCGTCTCGGTGGTCATCGCGATCGTGTGCACGTTCGTCATCACCCTCGTGTTCGCCAAGACCATCGGGCGCAAGCAGCTGGCAACCCTGTAGCCTGCAACCCTGTCACCTGGCAGGTTGCACCCCTGCAGCCGAAAGGCGACGACCGACGCGCCGTCGCCCTTCGGCACATCAGCGATACGGAGCGACCTCCATATCGGACTGACCCCGCCAACCATCGGATTAAGGGAGCACGACGTGCGCGGCATCGAGCAGACGGGCCACCTCAAGGCACCGCTCAACTGGATCAACGACCCCAATGGGTTCATCTACTACCGCGGGCAGTACCACCTGTTCTATCAGTACTTCCCCTATGCCCCGAGCTGGGGGACCATGCACTGGGGGCACGCGGTGTCGCCCGATCTCATCCACTGGGAGCACGAGGGAATCGCCCTCTTCCCCACGAAGCTCGCCGACCGAAACGGCTGCTTCTCCGGCAGCGCCATAGAGCGCGCGGGGCGCCTGCACCTCTTCTACACCGGCGTCCGCTACCTCGAGACCGACCCGGAGAACATCCACAAACACTTGAACAACCGGTTCGAATCCTGCCAGATGGAGCTCGTCTCCGCCGACGGGCAGCACTTCGACAACCTGGACGCCAAGCGCGTCATCATCCCGGCGATCACCGATCCGGAGCTGGGCGACGCCACCCATACGCGTGACCCGAAGGTCTGGCGCGGGCGCGACGGCTACCACCTCGTGCTCGGCACGACGGTCCACCGCAAGGGGCGCCTTCTCATCTACCGCAGCGACGACCTTGGTACCTGGGAGCTCGCCGGCACGGTCGAGCGCGACGGTCTCGGCTGGATGTGGGAGTGCCCCGACTGGTTCGAGGTCGACGGTACCGGCGTCGTCATGGTCTCCCCCATGGGCCTGCTCGACGACGGCGCGGCGCCCACCGACATGGCCATCTGCATGCTCGCGGACTTCGACGAGGACACCTGCCGCATGACGCTTGCCGACAGCTACCAGTTCTTCGACTACGGCCTCGATCTCTACGCGCCGCAGAGCGCGCTCGACGCCGAGGGGCGCCGCACCGTCATCGCCTGGCTGCGCATGCCCGCCGCGGTGGAGGCTGCCGAGGGCGCCTGGCGCGGGATGATGAGCCTGCCGCGCGTGGTTGAGGTGGCAGGCGGCCACATCTACTTCCGCATCCACCCCAACGTGCGCGCTGCCTACCGCCTGCCGGTGTCCCCCGAGCAGGCCTCGGCGCGCACCGGCTACCACCTAGCCATCGAGCTGCACGAGGGCGAGTCGCTCGACCTCGGCGGATACCGCATCGCGCGCACGGGCGGTCACATCGTCGCCGACCGCAGCGCTGTGTGCCCGCACAACGGCAAGTGCCGCCTCACCTCCGAGACGCCCGAGGTCCGCGAGGGCGATCGTCTCGACATCTTCGTCGACGCGAACATGGTCGAGACCTACGTGAACGACGGCGAGTACGTGCTGAGCCACGCGGTCTTTGGGCTCGAGGACCGCATCGACGTGCATGCCGTTGCGACGCCGGAGCTCCACGCCCTCGGCTAGTTGCTCCGACCTGTCGCGCAAGAGACACCCTGTCCGGATTTCGCCCTCACGCGTTCTTCGCGCGCACGCGTACCAAGCGGCCGAACGCCGAACGGCAGAGGGGCACCGCGTAGAGGAAGACCGCAAGCGCCATGCTCTCGATCGGAGCGCCCATCGAGGCCAGCGGGACGCTGCCGGCGATCGACCAGGGCACCAGGCCCGCGACCAGCACGACCGAGTCCTCCAGGTCGAGGGCGTGGTCGGACCTCGAGGCGGACAGGCCCGAGCTCAGCTGATGCGTGAGCATGATGGCAAGCGTCTGGTTGCACGAGATCATCGAGGCCAAGGCGGCGATACCCAGCGTGGCGGTGAACGCGGACACGCGCGCCGCGAGCGACGCGACGATTCCCTCGACCGCGCTCAGAAGATCGGTCTCCTTGAAGATCCCCGCGTACGCCGAGGTCGTGCAGACGATGCCGACCGCCGACAGCATCGAGGCGACGCCGCCGCCCGACAGGACGGCCGTCTCGGGCGTACGCGCGACATAGCCCGCAAGCGCCACCCGCACGACATCCGCCAGGCCCATACCCTGGATGCCAAGGCAGATCGGCACCGCCGACAGCACGCCGGCGGCGATCACGGCGAAGATATTCACCCGGAGAGCGGCGAGCGCGAACACCAGCAGCGGCGGCGCGAACACGAGGGGGTTCAGGTTGAAGGCGGCCCTCATGCCGTCGAGCGCGCCCGCGCCCCCGGATGAGGCGCCCGCAAGCAGGCCGGCGACGACGTAGACGAAGCACGACAGGGCGAACGGCGCTATCGCCGTTCTCGCCATGCGTTTGAGGTTCGCGTAGAAATCGGTGTCCGTGATGTTTGCCACGAGCAGGGCGCTCGTCGAGATGGGAGACCAGCGGTCGCCGAAAAACGCGCCGGATAGCGCGGCCCCACCCGCAAGCGGCAGCGGGATGCCCATGCTCGCCGCGATGGAGACGCATATCGACCCCATGGTCGCCGCCGTGCCGAACGAGGTCCCCGTCAGGACCGATACCGCGCAGCTCAGCAGAAACGTCATGATGACGAACAGGTGGGCGGGGATGCAGGGCACCGCATAGACCACGATGGCGGGAATGACACCGGCGGCGCGCCACAGACCCGTCAGCATGCCGACGGTCAGAAGCATTCCGAGGATACGGCGAACCGGGCGGATGCCGCGCCAGCACATCGCGAGCACGCGGCGCACGCCGTTGCCGCACTGCCGCGCGTACCCGCAGAACAGGACCAGGCCGCCGAGCAGCGCATAGACCGTCGGCACGCCGGCGGCGATGCAGCCGATGAGCAAAACGGAAAACAGTCCAAGCGTAAGCGATGCAGCCAATGTCATCCCCTCGGTACATGCGGATCCCCTATGCAGCAAGAACCGTTATACCGCCGGGTGCGTCCGGGCGCACGGCAGCCCGCCTCCCATCACAGGAACGCTACGGTTGCGCCCCGTCCCAAAGCGAATAGGCCATGTGGGGACGTGCCCGTTTCAGCTCATTGACGGCCGTGCATGCCACCGATGGGTCAAAACGAGCCCGTCCCCAGATGACCCGAAGCGCGCCTTTGGTCAGCGGTAGAACGCGGACAGGTCGCGACCCAGCTCGACAAGCGTCGGCTCGTCGACATAGGCCATGTGGCCGGCACTGTAGAGCTTGAGCTCCACGCGGCGTTTAAGATCCTCCGGCAAAAACAGGTTCGAGATGTCGTGCGCGGCGTTCCACCAGGGCGTCGCCGCGTCGTAGCGCCCTCCGAGAACCGCCACCCGCATCGTGGGGTTGTGCTTGAGCGCGGCCGCGATGTCGTATGCCACGTTGGGCGCCGCGGCCCTCATGCCGCTGCCGGGCACCTCGTGCGAGCGGTCCCAGGTGATGCCGATCTTCATGAAGTTGCTCAGCGGGTACTCGGGCGCGCCGGCAAAGCCGATCTGCTGCAGGTGCCGGCGGAACGCCGCGTTCCAGGCGGGCTCGATGGCGTCCGAGGAGGCGTCGCCCGCGATCGGCGAGCTGACCTCGATCGACGTGCAGGGCGCATGGGTCGTGAAGCGCGTGTCGAACCGCCCGGTGACAAGCCCCTCGTCCGCCAAAAGCGAGCTTCGAAACGTCGTCAGATCGATGCGCAGGTTGTTGCGCTCGATAAGCTCGGCGGGAAGACCGATGATCTCGGACAGCTCGCGCGCCGAGCTCGCCTTCTCCGCGGGCGTCATGCGGTCGCCGCGCAAGAGCATCGGGGCGTAGGTGCGCTCGGCGAAGTCCATGGCCCCGTCGAACCACGCCGCCTCGTCGGTCCCCGCTCCGGCGCGACCGAAATGGCGCGCGGTCGCCGCATAGACCGGCAGCAGACCCACATATCCCAGAAGCGACCCGGGCATCTTCTGCGCCCAATCGAACACCGACGACAGCATGATGACGCCCGTAACCGGGACGAACCGCTCGGAGAGCAGGCGCATGAGCACCGCGTTGCGCATCGTTCCGTACGACTCGCCGAACAGATAGACCGGCGACCCCCAGCGGTTGTTCCGGGTCAGCCACGACACGATCGCGCGGGCGAACGTGTCGGCGTCCCCATCGACGCTCCACATGTCCTGCGGGTCCGTCCCCTCGGCGACGACCGAGTAGCCCGTGCCGAGCGCATCGAGGAACACCAGGTCGCTGACGCGCAGCAGCGTCGCAGGGTTGTCCTCCATGCGCGCGGGCGCCACCACGTGCCTCAAGCCGTCGGTCGCCACGCGCTTGGGCCCGATGCCGCCGACGTTGATGGGCACCGACGCACTGCCCGGGCCGCCGTTGTAGCAGAAGGTGACCGGGCGTGCAGACGCGCGGGCGTCCGGCGCGGCGACATAGGACAGGGCGAACATCTTGCCCAGGAGCTTGCCCGTATCGGTGCGCACGTCGATGTGACCCGCCGACGCGACGTACTCGATGCGCTCGCCCGCGCACTCCCACGCCATGGTCGCGCAGGCGGGCTCGGGCACCGGAAGCCTGCCCTCTTCCGCATCCATCTCGTATACCAGCTGATTGCTCATCTGTCTGCCTCCCTTGCCTGCAAACGGCGGGTCGACCCCGCCCTGCAGCCGTTCCTATTGCCGGGCGCGGACCCGCTCGCCCTCGATTCGGACGTCGCCGTACGGCGTGCGCACCGTGCCCGTCACCCGATTGCCATCAAAGCGGGCGTCGCAGGTGAAGGGCACCGTCTGGAGCAGCATCGAGAGCCTGCCCGAAAGGGGGACCACCGTCGATGGTCCCTCCCGGCGCGGCGCCCCGCACACAAGGGGGTACCGTTTGCCCAACGCCGCCAACGTGCCGCTCACCCGACCGTCCCCGGAGCACGCCACCGTAAGCGTTCCCGTCTTCCTGCCGAGCGGCGTGTCGAGCGTCGCCCGGTAGGTGCCGTCAACCATGGTATCCCCCACGGGCCACATCACCCGGCTTCTCCGCAAGCGTCGCCCAGAACGACGGGATGCCGAGCTCGTGCAGACGACCCGATCCGTTCGTGTCCTCGTACAGGTCGAGCAGGCGGAAGCCGGCCTGGATCTGACCGCGGATCTGCTCGTCCATCGTATGGGAGAACTGCACGCCCCACTCGGGAAGCTCGTCTTCCGAGATGAGCGACGGGTCGAGCAGCGGGTTGTACGGCAGACCGCGGACGATGCGCTCCTCGTCGTCATCGACCACGTAGTTGAAGCCGTTGTCGAGGCCCGCGAGGAGCCTTCCGCCCGGCGCCAGCACGCGGAAGCATTCGCGCCAGATAGGCAGCACGTCCTCGACGTAGCAGTTGGACACCGGATGGAAGATGAGGTCGAACTCCCCGTCGTCAAACGGCAGGGGGCGCGTCATGTCGGCGCGCACGACGCGGATCTCGTAGCCCTCGTGCTCGGCCACCAGGCGCTCGGAGGCCACCTGGCGCTCCGAGTAATCGAGCACCGTGCACACGGCGCCCATCGCGGCGAACAGCGGCATCTGCTGGCCTCCGCCCGCCGCCAGGCCGAGCACGCGCCTGCCCCGCATGTCGGCGAAGAACCAGTCGCGGGGCACCGTGCGCACGGGCGTGAGCACCATGGACCAATCCCCCTCGAGCGCGGCCAGATACCGCTCGTGCGAGATCGGCGTGCCCCACTCCCAGCCGTCGGCGATCCACTGGTCGATGATCCGAGCGTTCAGGTCGGTGTACGATTCCCCTGCGCAGGCGTCTTGCGCCCCGCACCCGCCATGGCGTTGCAGTCCCATTGCGCCTCCTTTTCTCGGTGCGTCATGCGCGTCATGACCACACACCATTATGCACCAAGGAGGCCTTACCTTTTGCGCGGAGGACGAGACGAGGGGCACGGACCGGGGACCGCCTCTTGCGGGATTCCGCCTCCCGCCTGTCCCGCAGAGCAGCCCCGTTGACTGTACGCTATGGGAACACCGCCCCGTCCACTGTACGCTATGGGAACGTTTTTCGCCCGAAAGCGTTCCTGTGGCGTACCGTCAACGGGGCGGTGTTCCCATAGCGTACAGTCAACCGCCCTGCCGACCCGGCCCGCAGCGCTCGAGGCCCTTTTCAGAGTTTCTCTGGGGCGCATATCATCGAACATGTCACCACGTTTACCTGCGCTTTCTCTGAAGATAGGATGAGCGAGCCCTGCTTCTCGAGCTCGCGGGAACGCATGGACGCGCATTATGGCTCGATTATTGATACCAAATTGAGCAACGATCCGGCTTGAACCTCATATGCGGAGGCTCAAATCCCGTATCTGTCAATCAGCGGCCCTCTCGCTGTCCGTCTCGATGGTGCGGATACACGGAATCGCCCATGTTGCCAGCGCAAGAAGGAGCATGGCGGCACCGGCACCCGCAAACCACAGCGTCGCGCCGACCCCATCGGCAAACAGACTCGACACGGCAAGGCCTATCGGCAGGGCCCATGACATGATCGCGCCGTACAGGCCAAACACGCGACCCAGATACTCGGGCGGGACCTTCTCCTGCATGAGCGCGGTCTGCGGACCGGAGTAAAACGGCGAGCTCACGCCCATAAGGAAGCTCATGGCCAAAAAGGCGACATATCCGTTTGGGCCGAGCAACCCTGCCACAAGCGTGGCGGCGCCATAGAGCGCCGTCGCCGCAACAACCGTAAGCGCGCGATTTTTAAAGCCGCCCGTCGAGGCGAGAAGGGCGGACCCGGCGATCATGCCCACCGAGAAGACGATCTCCGCCGTCGCGGCATCGGCCGTCGTCCCTCCGAAGTGGTCGATGGTCATCAGCGGGAACAGCGCGGAGATGGGCGAGAACACGAGCGTGAACACGAAGCCGCACCACAGAAGCGCAAAGAGGCCGCGATAGCTGCGCAGCACCCGGTAGCCGGCAGCGGTCTCCTGCAGCAGGGCGCGTACGCGCGAGGAGATGCCGACGGGCCCCGCCGCCTCCGCCTCGCCGGCCGCCTGAGCGCCGCCGACGTCGAGCCGCGCGACCATGACCGCGACCGTCGCCAAAAGCGCGCCGAGCACATCGAGCGCGATCATGGCCGTAAGGCCCCACAGGGGGTAGATGACCGCCGCGACGGCCGTGCCCAGGATGTAACCGCCCGACTGCACCGCCTGCGACACGCCCGCCAGACGCGTCAGGTGCTCGGGAGGCGCCACGAGCGGCGTCAGGGTCTGAAACGCCGGCGTGTGGAACGCGCTGCCGATCGCGCGGAAGAACAAGGCGACGATGACCACCCACACCGGCAGCGCGCCCGTCGCCGACACGGCGGCGACCAGGGCGCTCACCGCGGCGATAAACAGATCGGCCCCGATGAGCACGCGCTTGATGGGCATGCGGTCGACGATGACGCCGGCAAAGGTCCCGAACGCGGCGAGCGGCAAGAACCCGGCGAGCGAGGCGAGCGACAGCATGCTCGCCGAATTCGTCGAGAGCGTGATGTGCCAGATGAAGCCCATCTGCAGGATGGAACTCGTGAGCACCGAGATCAGCTCGCCGCCCCATACGCAGGCGAGCTTCACCTGCCACGAACGTTTCGCCATGGCCCCTCCCTCATCGGTCCGTTCAGGCAAACGCACCTATTGTTGCATGATTTCCCGCTGGACCCTTCGGGGCAGCTTGGCGAACACGAGGTCGAAGCTCGCGTCGCACAGCTCGAGCACCAGATCCTCCGGCACGCCCGTATCATCCAGATCGATCGAGATCCATGTCCTGCCGTCGGAGTAGTACCCAGGCAAGACCGCCGCGGGAAACTCCGCGCGGAGCTCGACGATGCGCTCCGGATCGCACTTGAGCGACAGAAGGTGCCGGCCGGCATACGGAGCCTTCGCGTTCTGGGCCGCCGTGAACTCGCAGGCGAACTGCTTGCCACCCACCCAGTACACCATCCAGCCCCACGAGGGGTGCAGCGCCCGCGTCGCACCCGGATGTGCCAGCAGCCGAGTCTCGATGGCCGTCACGTCCATAGCGCCCTCCTTGTGGGAAAATGGGGACAAGCACTATTTTCTCACAGTTCGAAGGGATGCGATCGACATGGAATTCACCGACGTCGTGAAGAATCGCTATTCGTGCAAGCAGTTTGACGGCAGGCAGGTCGAACCCGAGCATCTCCAGGCGATCCTCGAGGCGGGCCGCGTCGCCCCCACCGCCAAGAACCTGCAGGAGCAGCGCATCTACGTCCTGCAGAAAGAGGCGGACCTCGCCGCGATCGACGAGCTGACGCGGTGCCGGTACGGCGCGCCCACCGTGCTTCTCGTCGCCTTCGACGCCCAAAACGTGTTCACCTATCCGGGAGGGGCGCGGGATTCGGGCATCGAGGACGCGACCATCGTGGCGACCCACATGATGCTCGCCGCCTACAACGCAGGCGTGGACAGCTGCTGGATCAACCTGATCGATCCCGACGCCGTGCGCAAGCGCTTCGACCTGCCCGAAAACGAAGAGGTCCTCATGCTGCTCGACCTCGGGTATGCGGCTGAGGGCGCAGGCCCCCTTGCCAACCACGACAGCCGCAAGCCCCTCGCGGACACCGTGGTGTGCCGCTAGCACCCACCTAGCGTGATGCTTTTAGGGACAGTCCCCTTTTTACCAGCGATGGAGCGACGCTCCATCGCTGGTAAAAAGGGGACTGTCCCTAAAAGCATCACGTCCGGTAGCGCACCTCCGAGCGGCCCCGCTCCGCCAGGCGCGCCGTCGCCGTCAGGGCAAGCCACAGCCCCATCACGACCATGACCAGGCATACCAGGCCTCCGACCGTGCCCTCGACGAGGTTGCGCGACACGCGCACCGGCAACCCCTCCCAGTCGACACGCGAGAGCACCACGGTCTGCAGCGCGAATATCGAGATGATCGCGCTTGCGAGGTTGAACACGCGCACGCCCTTGACCGACAGGGTCTCCTCGCGACGCGCGCGCACGAGATTGACGAGCGCGACCGTGACCAGTACGAACGCGTAGGCCGCATAGATATACATGAGCGCGCCCGGGTAGGTGCCGCCGAACCCCTGGAGCACGATGCGCGCGACCGTCCCGGACATGACGAGCACGGCGAGCGCCAGCGCCGTTCCCGCCCGCCTGCATCGGCGCAGCGAGTCGACGCTCTCGACCCTGCGGTCGAGCGTCACGCTCATGAGCGCGCCCGACGCGAGGTAGGACTTGCCCGCGTTGAGCCCCGCGATCACGATGCCCACCGACAGGATCCACACCGACTGCGCCAGCAGCCCCATCACGACGTTTACGAGCGCGAACGCGACATGGACGACGCCGACGACGAGCCCCGTCGCCATGGCGCGCGCCTGCCGGTTCTCTATCAGCGGGTCCGGCACCACGGCGCGGACCACGGTGCCCACGCGGGAGACGCGGCGAACCACGATGGCCTCGCCCGGCGTCGTGTCCGGGGCGCCCGCCAGAAAGCGAAGCAGGCGGACGACGGCGCGCCTGGCGCGCGTGCGGGTGCGGACGCGCACGCGGCTGTTCGTCTCGACGATGACCCGCATGCCGCACCTCCTCGCCCGCGCGCCCCTGAATGGGTTGGTTGGGGACGGGTTCATTCCAACCCATTCGCCCTACATCCATCATAGCGGGAGATGCCGCAAGACCGCAGGCGCAGGCGCCGGAATCGCCCGCAGATGGCATGCCCCGGCAAGGCAGCCCCGGGACCGCGCGGCTCAAAGCGGTGCCGACCGACCGCGTTCGCGGCGGGTACCTACGCGCGCCTGCGGTCGATCACGAGCGTGCGTACGAGCGAGCACGCGAGCGCGATCAGGACGAGCGCGGAAAGCAGGTGGAACACCGTCGCCAAGCCGTGCATGAACAGCTCGGGCCGCCCCTCCACGAAGCTCGTGACACGATAGCCCGCCTCCGCGCTCATGCTGCCGTACAGCACGCCCGTGGAGATGGTGATGCCGAGCGACTGGCCGAGGTAGCGCATCAGGTTGCCGAGCGACCCCACGAACCCGAGCATCTCGGGCGCGGCATGGCCCATGATGAGCGAGTTATTGGGCGACTGGAACATGGCGCTGCCGAGCGAGGTGAACATGAGCATGGGGACGATGGCCGTAATCGGCGTGTCGAGCGCCAGGCACGACAGCCCGAACAGGCCCGCCGAGAAGACGGCCTGTCCGGCGATCGTCGGCTTGATGCAGCCGATCTTGTCGGACAGCGCGCCCGACAGCGTTCCGATCGTGGCGTTCACCAGCGGGTAGCACGCCATGACGAGGCCCGCCACGCCCGGATCGAGCCCGAGCGCACTCTGCAGGTAGAACGGCATGATGATCGTCACGCCGGAAAGGCCCAAAAACACAAGGACCATGGCGACGAGGTCGATATCGAAGCTGACGTTTCTGAACACCTCGAGGCGCACGAGCGGCTCGGGCACTCGGCGCTCCACCGCGACGAAGAGGGCCAAAAGCACAAGACCGACCGCAAGCAGGCCGAACTCGAACGGGCCCGCCGCGGTCTCCATGAGCGTGATGGCCACGAACACGAGCAGGATCGAGGGGATGATGAGCAGCATGCCGGACACGTCGAGCGCCCGCTTCTCGGTCGGGCGGCGATTCGGCAGGGCGATGAGGCCAATCACGAACGAGATGATGCCGATCGGGATGTTGATGACGAAGATCGACTCCCACGGGAACATCGACACGAGCATGCCGCCAACGGTCGGGCCCGCCATGGCACCCAACGCCGTGAACGTCGCCACGAGGCCCAGCGCGCGTCCACGGCTCTCGGCGAACAGCTCCGTGATGATGCCCTGGTTGTTCGCGAGGCTGCACGCCACGCCGAGCGCCTGCACGCCGCGCGCGATGACGAGCACCGGCAGCGTGGAGGACAGCGCGCACAGCCCCGACCCCACCGTGAACAGGATGACGCCGATCTGGAACACGCGCACCTTGCCCACGATGTCGCCCAGGCGGCCGAACACGAGCAGAAACGCGCACGTGATGACGAGAAACGCGCTCGCCACGAGCTGGACCTCGGTCGCCTCGACGCCGAGCTCCGCCTGCATCGTCGGCAGCGCCACGTTCACGATGGTGCCGTCGAGCACCTCCATGAACGTCATGCACAGAATCGCGAACAGCGCCCACCCGCGATGCGCGGCGCCGCCCCTCGCTCCAGTCCTATTCATCGCCATCAACCCTTTCGTCGCATCGTCCCGATCTGCCGTACAGCGCGTCGAGCGTCGCATCGATCAGCGCGTCGACCGTGCGCTCGAGCGCCGCGGGCGCGAACTCGTCGCGCGCCAGCAGCGTGAGGGCGCAGACGCGCTGCAGCGACGCCGCGAGCTCCGCATCCGGCTCGCCCCCCGCGGCGCGCACCGCATCGGCGACGCTCGCGAGCATGCCGCCCGCGAGCTCGGGCCCCATGCTCACATCGCCGGGCAGCGCGCGGCGGATCTTGCGGAAGTCGGCGTCATCGACGCAGCGGAAAATCGCCCGGTCGCTATGCCATGCGGCGCGCATCCACGCATCAAGCTCGCCTCGCTCGGGCGTCCGTCCCCTTCGCTTCGCTTGGGAGATCATGTCGTACAGCTCATCCATGAGCACACGACGGTTCTCGGCGACCATCTCTGCCACGAACTCGCTTTTGGACTTGAAGAACCCGTAGAACGTCCCGGGCGCGATGCCCGCCTCGCGCGCGACATCCTCGACGCGCGTTGCGCGGTAGCCCCGCTCGAGCAGGCAATGCCATCCCGCGTCGAGCATGGTGCGGCGCAGCGCCTCGCGCTCCTCCTGGGTAAAAATCGCCGGCATCCGACTCCCTTCGGCTCGATTCCCTCGTGCTCTATGGTATCCACACCCGATGCATTTTACTGAATATTCATTTTACTTCTTCATTTTAGGGATGATCGGGGACGGGTTCGTTTCAACCCATATGGACCGATGGAGGACTGGACGCCGATCACGCGGAAGGCGCGGGCCGCGACCGCCCGCGCCCGCTATCGCCGCTGCCCGTAGACGTCGTTTTTGATCAGACGGTAGGCGCAGGCCGCGAGCGGCACGCCCACGAACATGCCGGCGATGCCGAACGCGCCGCCGCCGACCGTGACCGCGGCGAGCACCCAGATGCCCGGCAGCTGGATGGAGGAGCCCACGACGTGCGGGTAGATGAGGTCCCCCTCGAGCTGCTGCAGCACCACGATGAACACGAGGAAGACGAGCGCCTGTACGGGAGACACCATGAGGATGAGAAACGCGCCCACCGCCCCGGAGAGGAACGCGCCGATGATGGGGATGAGTGCCGTGAACGCGGTGAGCGCCCCGATCATGAGCGCATAGGGCAGGCCAAGCAGGAACATGCCGAGGGCGCACAGCGCACCCAACACGACGGCCTCGGTGCACTGCCCGACAAGAAAACGGTGGAAGCAATCGTCTGCGATACCCAGGACATAGCGGACGCGCGCGAGTGTGGACGCAGGAAGATAGCGCTCCATCAACAGGTCGCGCTGACGGGCAAGCGCCTTCTTGTTGAGCAAGATGAACAGCGCGAAGATGAACGCGAGCACAAACGTCGCCGTGCCGGAGACCACGCCCGACACCGCTCCGACCACGCCGGACATGACCGTGGTCGCAAGGCTGCTCGCGTGCGATTGCCAATCGAGGGCGCCGAGCGACTCCGTGACGCTTTCCACAACAGCGGGCGTGATGAGGTTGCTCTCTTCGAGCCATGAAAACAGGGCCTGCAAGGCGACCGGCAACTCGTCGATAAGCAAGCGTACGCAGTCGATAAGCTGCGGCACCACAAGACGCAGCACGATGGCGACGACCGCGACAAGCGTGAGTAGCGCCGCCACGAGCGAAAGGCCCGGTCGGACGCGCGCAACGACGCGGCTGCTGCTTTTCGGCAGCATATGCCGCTCGTAAAAGCTCATGAGGATGTTCAGCGGGTAGGCGAGCACAGCGCCATACACAAGCGGCGCCACCGCCTGCAGAATAAGCCCGATAAAACCGGCAATGTTCGGCCAATAGTAGATAGCGAGATACACCGCGAAGGCTGCGATGGCGAGAGCGACGACGGTACGGATGCTCGGCTGGTTCACGGGCCCTCCCGAAAATCGGTTGCTTTCTCCCCCATGATACCCGCTGGCGACCTCGGCAGCCGCCCGGTCTTCCCGGAGACGAAACCGCCGCCCGCGTCCCTCGCGCCCGCGCCCCTCACTCCTCGATGGCGCGGATGCCCTCCAGGCGCACGGCCACGAGCTGGGAGCCGCCCTGCTTGCCGGCGCGCTCCACGAGCGCCCACTCGTCATCGACGTCTTCGAGCGTGCCGGAAAGCTCCGCCGTCCCGACCGCCGCGTTCAGCTCGTCAAGCATGAGGGTGACGGACCTCCCGCGGCGCCGCTCGAGCTGCCCGCGCAGCCCGCGGTCGCGGTCGCCGTCGTGCGCGACGAGCCTCCTCAGGTCCCTCTTCGTCGGCATCCAGACGAACAGCGCGATGACGAACCCGAACGTGAGTATGCTGATCACCTGGTAGAACGTATCCATCCCCTACGCCTCCGTCCCCGTCGCGATGCCCTCGATGTCCCGGATGTCAATCAGCCGCACCACGCGCTCCCGCTCGACCTTGGGCGAGCCCAGCCGCGAGCGCTTCACCGTGCAGGCGACACGCATCCACCCGTCCGAGATGTCGAGCACCTCCGCGTCCTCGAGCACGCCGCCGTCGCCGGCGCACGCGATCAGGGCCGTCTTCCCGATGAACGCGCGCAGCACGTGCAGGTCGCGCGCGCGGCGGTCGCGCCCCGTGCTCACCACGTCGACCTCATCGCTCACAAGGTCGTCGATCGTCACGCCGTAGAGCCGGGCTAGCTCTGCGGCCTTGTCGAGCGCAGGCGAACCCTGCCCGAGCTCCCAGTTCGAGACGGTTCGTTGGTTGAGCTTGTTAGATTGCCTCTGAAACTCGCAGGTCAGGGGCGGTGGTGATTACTTGGAACTTGGGGCGGTCGGGCTGCTGGTACGAATCTGGTACGAATCGTTCCTCGGTTTGTACCGGGGCTTGTTCTGGTGCTCTCGTACGGCGTGACGGACGAACATGGCGGACCTTGTAGGGGCGGCCCTTCGGGGCGTCCTCGGCGTGCTTCGCCATGAACTCCTCCTCCGCTCCGACGCCCTGGAAGGCGCCCTCCATGACGTCGGCCGCCTCGCGCTTCTGGTCCATGTTCACGTGGGTGTAGATGTCCATGGTGATGGTGGCACTGGCGTGGCCTGCCAGCTCCTGCATCACCTTGGGGTGCACGCCCTGCTGAGCGAGCATCGAGAGGTAGGAGTGGCGCAGCTCGTGGAGGCACCAGCCGTCCAGGCCGAGGAGCTTGCGGTCGCGCTCCCACCATTTGCCGAAGGTGTCGGGATGCACACGCTGGGCGTAGAAGTCGAGGACGACGGGCGTGTCCTCGGTCTGCTCGCTCCAGCCCTTCTTGAGCCCTCGGTGAAGGTAGTTGCGCGTGAGAAAGTACTCCTGCTGGGCCTTCTTGCGGCGCAGCAGCGCATCGCAGACGAACTCGGGCATGGGGAGGTTCCTCATGCCGGCGTGGGTCTTCGCCTCCTTGAGGTTGCGGAACGCGTCGAAGTTGTGGTTGACGGTGAGCACCTTGTTGTCGAAGTCGATGTCTCGCCACGACAGGGCGCAGATCTCGCCGCGGCGGAGCCCCATCGTGATGGCCAGGAAGTAGCCGATGTCGCACGAGGTCTCGACCTCGAGCTGGTCGACGAGCTGCCGCATACGCGCCGGCGTGAGGGCCCGCTTCTCCTTGGTGTCGACCTTTGGCGTCGCCACCTTGTCGATGGGGTTGCGCACGATGACGTCGCGCTCCACGAGCTCGCGGAACATGAGGTCGAGGGTCTTGTTGATCTGGTTCAGGTAGGCCCCGCTCGAGGGCTTTCCCGAGAGCGTGTCGCCCTGGCGCATCGCCGCGTACATGTCCTCGATCATCTCGGGCGTGATGAGGGCGACGTCGGCCTTGCCGATGTGGCGGGAGACGGCCTTGAAGCAGCGGCGGCAGCGCAGCTGGGTGTTCTGCGAGAACTCGCCGGAGAGGTCGCGCCGCTCCATGAAGTCGGCGGCGCACTCCTCGAAGGTGGTGCCGGTGCGCCTCCAGACGCGGTCGTCCTCGATCTCCTCGATGAAGTCGCGCAGAGCCTTCTTGGCCTGGGTGTAGGTCATGTCGTTGACGCGGCGCGTGCGGGTCTTGTACTTGCCCGTGCGCGGGTCGAGGCCCACGGGCACGCGCAGCTGCCACTTGCGGCACTTGGACTTGGGCTTGTCCTTCTCGAGCTGGACGATGGTGCCCTCGCCGATTACCTTGGCCATGTTTAGCACCTCCTCTCGAGGAGGCGGGCAGCGGTTTGATGGCTGATGGGCCGTGCGGCGCGGTATGCGCAGATGGCGGCGCCTGTGGCCGCATGGTCGGTCGATGGCATATAATGTCACCGGTCCTTTCCTTGTTAGCGCTTGGTTGGGACTGTCTTTGGGCTCGTGGGAGGTACCAGCTCCTGCGGGCCCGTATCTGTTTGTGCGATGCCTCCTTCCTATTAGCCGCGGTTGTTGCCGAACGAGCCTCCGAGGGCGTGCGGGAAGGCGTTGCGGCGCCGGCGCATGCCGTCGTAGGCGGACGTGATGCCCTCCAGAACCTCGCGGTCTCGCTCCTCGTACTGCGCGGAGAGCATGTTGGAGAGCTTGTAGCAGGCAAGCTCGATCGACAGGGGCTCCTTGGGCTTCGTGTCGCGTATGAGGAAGCGCTCGCCCGCCACCTCGAACTCCCAGCCGTTGTCGCGGGCGTTGCGGCGCCCTACGCTCTCCGCCATGTCGAGGGCGTCGGCGATCTCGCGGTCGCGCTCGTCGGCGAGGCGCGTCTCCACGAACTCGAGGAACCGCGCGCGCAGGGCGTCGGCATCGCCGAGCGATACCAGGTCGATGAAGTCGGCTTCGCCCGAGCCCATGGACTCGTAGAACTGGCGGCTGTACTGCTGGACCAGCTCCTCGTAGCGGCGCTGGTCCTGCGCGCGGTCGCGCGCCTGCTCCTTGCTGTCCTTGTACTGGATGTAGTCGAGGTAGTCGTCGAGCAGGCCCTTGTTCTTGTCGGACAGGGCGTCGTAGACGCGCTGCACGGGGCCGCGCATCTCGCTGGGCTTGATGGGCGTGCGGCCGACGACCGCGTCGATGGTGCAGCCGAGGAAGTCGGCGATGATCCAGGCGCGCTCGATGGGGATCTTGGCGGGCTCCTGCTCGTAGCGGGTGTAGGTGGGTGCGGGTATGTCCACCGCCTCGGCGAAGTCCTTTGCCGTGCGGTATCCCGCCTCCTTCCTGAGATTTTGCAGGCTGTTAGGCACGGCTCGGCCCTCCTCGGATGCGTGCGTCCTATGGAGGCCCGATACGTAGAGATGCCTCCTGTAGTATCCGTTGGAATCATATTACAACATTGAGAATCACCAAGCAACCAGTTTTACAATCATTAGGCGAGTTTGTATCGCAATGTGATTTCAAGCGTGGTAATGTAGCGCGTACGGACGGGGGCCGCAAGAGAGCCCTCGCGAGGGCGCGGCTTTGCCGCAGGAAGGGAGGAGTCATGGTCAGGAGCTTCCACGAGCTGCCGCTGCTGATGACGCCGAAGCAGCTTGCCGACGCGACCGGAGAGCACGTGAACTCTATACGGCGAAGCATCGCCGCCGGGCGGATTCCGGCGGACAAGGTTGACGGGCGGATCTACATCTGCAGGGATCTGGTGTTCCCGAACACGGCAAAGGGAATGGTGGGACATGGCGACGACGCGCGCGCCCGCTGAGCGGTGGCGGTCGGGTGCCGGTGCGGGGGCGCTTGCAGGCGCGCCCGGATGCGGCGGACCGGTCGGATATTACCCCGAAGGGGCGGCGAGCGCGGTTGCAGCCACGCCCGCCGCGATGAAGATTCCTGGCGGGATTCTTCGGGGAGACAGTGTAGCGCATACGGCGACGGGCGGTGCTTCTCCATGGCATCGCTAGAAAACGTGCCCGCTGAGCTGCGGGCGGAGGCGCGCTGGGTGTGCTGGCGGCGCGAGGAGCGCGGCGGCAAGGCGACGAAGCTGCCGGTGTGCGCGGCGAACGGGCGCATGGCCAAGAGCACCGACCCGGCGACGTGGGCGACCTTCGATGAGGCCGTGGCGTCCGTCGGGCGGTGGCGCTGCGACGGCGTTGGGTTCGTGTTCGGGCCCGACCGGGCGTACACGGGGCTCGACCTCGATCACGTGATTGTCGACGGGGCGCTGGACGCTGAGTACCGCTGGGTCGTCGAGCAGGCTGGGACGTACACCGAGGTGTCCCCTTCCGGGGACGGGCTCCACCTCATCTTCCGCGGGGGCAAACCCGACTGGGCGCAGAGGTCGCGCAAAGGCCAGCCGGGAGGTCGGGTGGTCGAGATGTACGACCGCGACCGGTACTTCACTGTTACCGGGACGGTCTTCGAGGGGCACGATGCCATCTCGGAGAATCCCGCCGTTGTCGAGCGGGCGTACCGAACGTGGATCGAGCCGGAGGCCGCGGTGCAGCCGGCGCTGTCGGCGGCGGGCACGAGCTCGTCCGGCGGCACGGACGACGACGCGCTGCTGGAGCGCATGTACGCCTCCCGCAGCGGCGAGGCGATCCGGGCGCTGATGGCGGGCGACTGCTCGGCGCAGGGAGGCGACCGGTCGGCGGCCGACATGGCGCTGTGCTCCCACCTGGCCTTTTGGTGCGGGCGCGACGCCGGTCGCATGGACCGGATCTTCCGGCGCTCCGGCCTCATGCGCGACAAGTGGGACTCCCGCCGCGGGGGCTCCACGTACGGCGCGCAGACGATCGAGCGCGCGATCGCGGGATGCACGGACGTCTACAGGCCGAGGGACCGGCGGACGGAACGGTCCCCTCGCCCTCAAAACAAGAACGCATGTTCGATATCAACGCGGCGCGAGCAGCAAGGGGTACCCGGCGATGACGCCGGGTCGAGGGAGGCCACAGAGGGGGCGCCCTCAGTCGAGGGCTGGCACGTCGACGAACGCGGGCGGCTCTGGGCGGCGGACGCGGCCGGCGAGCTGCGCTACACCGTGACGGCGACCGCGCCGTGGATCGCATGCGACCTGGTGGACGTGGACACGGGAGACGTGCGCGCGCTCGTGCGCGTGGCGGTGGCCGGAGGGGTGCGCGAGCGGGCGCTCGACCGAGACGTGCTGCTGAACCAGACGCGCATCATCGGGGCGCTGGCGCCGCTCGGGGCGAACATATCGAGCACAAATTCCAAGGACGTGGTGCGCTATCTTACCGACTGCGAGCGCAGGCTCGGCGGCGAGCGGCCGCGAGCCCGAAGCGTGACGCATCTCGGATGGGCGGAAGGGCCGCTCGGCGCGTTCATGCCCTACGATGAGGGCGACGTGCGCTTCGACCCCTCTCCCGACGAGGCGCTGAAGGCGCGCCCCTTCATGGCGGCGGCGGGCACGCTTGCCGAGTGGGTCGCGGGCGTCGCCCCGGCGCGTGCGGCGTCGCCCCTGTTCCGCTGCGTCCTGGCGGCGAGCTTCGCCTCGCCGCTCGTGGCGCTTCTCGGCGTGCAGACCTTCATCGTCTACGTCTGGGGGCGCTCGCGCTCCGGCAAGACGCCGACGCTCAAGGCGGCGGGATCGGTGTGGGGCGACCCTACCGAGGGGTCGGACTCCTACTTTCGCACCTTCGCGGACACGCCCAAGAGCATCGTGAGGGCGGCGGCCCTCCTGCACGACATACCCGTGATCATCGACGAGCTGCAGAGCAAGGGGGCACCGGGCGGGCAGGCGACGAAGCGCCAGATCGTCGAGGACCTGCTCTATTCGCTCTCGCTCGGTCACGAGCGCGGGGCGCTGAACTCCGACCGCTCGATGATGCGGGCGGGCAGCTGGCGCTCACTGACGATCGCCACGGGCGAGATCCCCATCGTCGGGGACTCGACGCAGCAGGGGGCCTCGAACCGCACGCTGGAGCTCTCGGGCGAGCCCTTCGCCGACGTGCGGGCGGCCCAGGCGATGCACCGGCTCGTCGCGGTGCAGCACGGGACGGCTGGCCGCGCCTACGTGGCGGCGCTGAAGAGGAACGAGCCGGCGTTCTACGCTGACCTGTTCTCCCTCGTGCGCGACGGCGTGGGCGACATCGCCTCCGGGCACCCCCAGGCGGACAACATCGCGCTGCTGGCGCTCGCCGACGCGCTCGCCGAGTACTACGTGCTCGCACCGGGCTCCGAATGGGCGTCGTGCCTGGACGGAGCGATGACGATGGCGGCGTGGGCGCTCGGCAACGCGACGGGGACGGAGAGCGACACCGACACGCGCGCCATCCAATTCGTCGCGGAATGGCTGGCGGGCAACCGCATCCACTTCGACGACTACTGCGAGAACGACCGGCTGGAGCGCTGGGGCGCCATCGAGGAGAAATCGTGCGCGGCGGGGTTTCGCTGGTACGTGTTCTCGAGCGTGCTGGAGCGGGCGCTCGCGGGCGCGAACTTCGACCGTGCCAAGACGCTGCGGCGCATGGACGAGGAGCGCATCCTCGTGCGCGACTCGGGACACCGCTACACCCGGCAGAAGCGGTTCCGCAACGCCGGGCGCGTCTACTGCGTCTGCATCGACAACGAGGCGCTGGAGGCGTTTCTCGACCGGTCTGCCGGGGCCACGGGCGCTGGCGCCGCCGGCATCGCGTCTCAAGGAGGCGCGCCATGTTGAGACGGGGTTTGAGACGGCCGTACCGGCTGGTGAGGGTGGTTGCCCACCCCTCTTGTCTTGCTGTCTTGACGGGAAGGAGAGTTGATGGGGCATCGCGCGCGGGCGTGCGCGCGCACATGCGCGCAAGGTGCCCGGGTGCTGTTCTGCTTGAGACGTTGAGACGGGCGGCATTTGCGCTGGCAGCGGGCTTGCATTGTGTCTCAAGCGGCAGTGTTCGGCGCGATGGCGCACGCGGGCGGCGTATGAGACGGGCCGGGAGGGGGCGAAGATGAGCTGGTGGACGGAGGAGCAGGACGACGTCCTGCGCGAGGTGAGCTTCAGGGGCGCGGCGTTCGCCGCCACCGAGATCGAGCGGCGCTGCGGCGTGCGCCACTCTGTGCGGGCGGTGGAGATGCGCGCGAGCCGTATCCACTGCTCACTGGCGGTGCAGACGGTGTGCCCCTCCTGCGGCGCGGTAGGCGTTAAGATCAATCGGCAGACCGGCATGTGCCGGCGGTGCACCGAGGAGTACCACCTGGCGCAGGAGCGCGCCTTCAACGAGCAGCTGGAGCGCGAGCGGGTTGCCGCCGAGGAGGCGTCCGAGATCGACGACGTGCGGCGCGAACGGGACATGATGCGGCAACGCAACTCGCGGCTGTGCCGGAAGTACGGGCTGAAGGGTAAGCGGGAGCGGAAGAAGTAATCTGGCGGCGGTGTCTGGATTCGAACCAGATGTGGCTAGAACCTTGATAGTCCATGACGAGCGCTCGGCCACCGCCGCCTAGCCACGTAGCCACCAGTGAGCAAAAGCTTGACAGGGCAGATACAAATCCGCTCATCCAACCACCTCCTTGAGCAAGCTCAAACAGGCAGAGGCCAAACTCCATCATGGCGCTAACAAGCTATTGGCGCGCATCCATTCTATTCCTTGTGACAGGCTCTGAGAATCCACCGTGAGGGAATCTATGACGCTCACGGGGGTGATTGCATGGCGAGGCGGGCGAAGCTGACGCAGGAGATGGTGGACGAGGCGATCCGCCTCAAGGCGGACGGGCTCTCCAACGGCGACATCGTCTGCGCGCTGGGAATCCACGAGTCCACTTTCTACCGGTGGATCGGCGACCCCAAGAACAGGCTGCAGCGCGAGTTAAGCGAGGGACTAAAAAAGGAAGAATCGGCGTTCAAGCGGACGCTGCTCACGACGATCCGCTCGGCGGCGCTCGCGCGCAACCAGTATTGGACGGCCGCCGCGTGGCTCCTGGAGCGCAAGTACCCCGACGAGTTCGGCAAGGCCGAGCGCCAGCGCGACGACGCGAAGGCGGACGCCGCGCCGAGGATCGTGCTCGGCGTGGTGGCACAGCCGGTGCAGGAGAAGTTGCCGGGATTCGACGAGGGCGGCTCGAATGGTTGACGCATCGGCGCTCGTAATCCCCAAGTTCCACGACGTGCTCGGCGACGTGATGGCCCACGGGCACACGCACTACTGGCTCCACGGCGGGCGCGGCTCCACGAAGTCGAGCTTCATCAGCGTGTGCATCATCCTTCTCCTCCTGGCGCACCCGGAGGCGAACGCGGTGGTGGTGCGGCGGTTCAGCAACACGCTGCGCGACTCGGTGTTCCAGCAGGTGACGTGGGCGGTCTCGGCGCTGGGGCTCGACCAGTGGTTCCGGGCGCGGATCTCTCCGATGGAGCTCACGTACCTGCCGACCGGGCAGCGCATCGTGTTCCGCGGGGCGGACGACCCCTTGAAGCTCAAGGGCGTGAAGTTCTCGCGCGGGTACGTCGCCGTGGTGTGGTTCGAGGAGCTCGACCAGTTCGACGGCATCGACGCGGTGCGCTCGATCCTGAACTCGCTCAGGCGCGGCGGGGACGACTTCTGGATCTTCTACTCCTACAACCCTCCCCGGACGCTCTGGAGCTGGGTGAACCGCGAGGAGCTGGAGCGCGAGCGGCGGGCGGACACGCTGGTTCGGCAGTCGAGCTACCTCGACGTCGTCGAGAGCCACCCCGAGTGGCTGGGCGCCCCCTTTGTCGAGGAGGCGGAGTACCTGCGCTCGGTGGACGAGCGTGCTTGGCGGAGCGAGTACCTGGGCGAGGTGACGGGCACCGGCGGCTCGGTGTTCAACAACGTCGTCTCGGTGCGGCTGTCCGATGCGCGGGTGCGGGGCTTCTCGCGCACGCGCTGCGGCGTGGACTGGGGGTGGTTCCCGGACCCGTGGCGGTTCGTGCGCTGCGGCTGGGAGCCCGGCGAGCGGCGGCTCACGATCTTCGGCGAGCTGTCGGCGAACCGCAAGACGCCTGCCGAGACGGCGGCGTTGGTGACCGATGCGCTCACCTACGCGGACGCTCCGGGCGAGGACGCCCACCTCCACGACGAGCTGATATGGTGCGACGACACTCCGGACGGCAAGCAGAGCATGGCCGTGTGGCGGCGCGAGGCGGGGCTTCGCGTTCGGCCGGCGAGGAAGTCCAACATGCGGCGGCTGTCGTACGAGTGGCTGGCGGGCTTGCGCGAGATCCGCATCGACCCGGAGCGGTGCCCGCTCGCCTACGAGGAGTTCCGGCTCAAGGAGTACGACCGCGACCGCGACGGGACGTGGGTGGACGACATCCCGGACGGCAACGACCACTCGATCGACGCGGTGCGCTACGCGATGATGGACGACGTGCTGCGAGGGTGATGTGCGCGGGCGTCCTTCTCGGCAAACGAGGGTTGCGAGGGAGTGCGGGGCGCGCGGTAGCCGGGAGAGGTTGCCGCGCGTCCTTCTCGGCAGCTAAAAAACGGGAGAGCAACGAACGGGGTGTGCGTGAGCGCGGGACGGTGCCGGCGAGATTCACGACACGAGGGCGGCCACCGCCCCGTGGGGCCATCGTGCGGACCGTGACCGGGGTTTTCCACAAGGGGGATTTCGGGTGTTCTTCTCGGCATGAAACGCTTCAGGACACGGGGCGACGGTTCGCGCGGAGCGCCGAGGGGTTATCAACAGCTTATCTCCGGAATGTGAAAAAGCGCTGGTGGACGTGCGTGGATGGGCGTCCTTCTCGTTCTTCTCCTCCCCTGCGGAGCAAGGCCCCGCAAGGGGGCTTGCGGAGCCCGCGCAGTGACCGCGAAGCGGGCACGGAGCGGTGCGGAGGGTGACTGCGCAGCAGGCACCCGTAGCTGCGGAGGCAGACCCGCTCGCGGGGCTGCCGGAGCGTGGAGCAAGACGGACCGGGCGCCGCCGGGAGATGCGATGTGGGCGCCGGCGCGCGGCGGCGGCCGGGCTGGCTTGCGGAACAAGAGCGCCGACCTTGGCGGCGCGACGGACGAGCGACCTTGGGCGCGAGGAGCCTGCTTATGCAGCCCGCATAAGCAGGAACATGAACATGGATAGCGGCAATAAGAGGGGCACCCGAATAACGGGGCTCTCGCGCGCGTGCACATGAACACGCCCGTGCCCTCTATGGGATAGCGGATATAGCGGCATAAGGGGAAGAAGGGAAAGCAACGGCAGCAGACCCAGAAGCATGAGGAGTTTGGGACGGGCGCGTACCTTTCGGCGTAGTGGATGAGACGACGCGGGAGGTGCGGTGTGGACGCTCACGATAACGAGTATTGGGTGCCGGAGCATGTGAGGGCGTGGCTGCGGGGGCTCGGGTTCTCGCTGCCGCTGGAGGACATGGAGCCGCACATCCGGGCGTGGGACCGGTGGATGCGGGCGCTCGGGGACTTCTACGACTACCGGGACACGGACGGCGTGGGGCGGGTGTACGAGGTGCACCGTCGGTCCATCCATCCCGCGATGCGGGTGTGCCGGGAGTGGGGGTCGCTGCTGCTGAACGACCGGACGCAGGTGGCGTGCGCGGAGCAGGCGTGCACGGACTGGCTCGCGGCGTGGATGGCGCGGACCGGGTTTCTCGCCTCGGCGCAGGAGTGCGTGGTGCGGGCGTTCGGCCTGGGGACGGGCGCCTGGGCGCTCTGGGTGGACGCGGGCGCGGGCGAGGTTCGCGTGAGGCGCTACGACGCGCGGATGGTGGTGCCGCTCACGTGGGACGAGGAGGGCGTGACGGAGTGCGCGTTCGTGACGCGGGCGTTCTGGAGGGGACGTGCCATCGACCAGGTGCAGCTGCACCTTAAGGGCGCTGCCGACGCGTTCTTCTCGCCAAGCGAATCATCCGGAGGGGCTTCGGCGGCGGGTCCTTCTCGCCTGACTGACGATGAAAGCGAGGGCACGTACAGGATCGTGACGGCGTGCTTCGACCGGGACGGCAACCGCGTCGAGCCGGAGAGCGTGTGCCCGGTGTACGAGACAGGATCTGCGTGGCCGACCTTCTCGCTTGTGAAGCCGGCCATCGACAACACACGCGTGGACATGTCGCCCTACGGACAGTCGGTGTTCGCGGACGCGGTGGACGCGATACAGGCGGTCGACCTCTGCTACGACGCGATGATGAGCGAGATCGACAATGGGAAGATGCGCGTGTTCCTCAGTGACGTGATGTTCGACGTCGAGCGCGACGGGAAGGGCGGCAAGGTATCCACCCCGTTCGGCAAGGGCGACTGCACGGTCTTCCGCAAGGTGATGTCTACCGAAGACACGATACAGGAGTTCGCGCCGGCCTTGCGCACCGAGGCGCAGGCGCGGGCGTTCCGTGTCGCCTTGCAGACGCTCGGCGACCTGTGCGGCTTCGGCATCAACTACTTCGACCTCGAGAACGTGGGGTATGTGAAGACGGCCACGGAGGTGTCGGCCGACAACTCGGCGCTGATGCGCAACATCAGGAGACACGAGCATGCGCTGGAGGGCGCGATCGCAGGGATCTGCCGGGCGCTGCTTGCGGTGGAGCGGCGAATCGGCGTGGGGCTGCCCGACGAGGGCGGGATCAGGGTGACGTTCGACGACAGCATCATCACGGACACGACGGCCGAGAAGCGGCAGGACATGGACGAGGTCGCGGCGGGGCTCATGGAGCCGTGGGAGTACCGAGCCAAGTGGCACGGCGGGGGTGAGGTCGCTGCGAGGCGCGGAGGGGCGTCTGGCGGGTCCGCTGCGAGCCGCGGCGGTTCGGATGGCGGCAACGCAGCCCAGGACGGGGTGCCGGGGCGCGTGCGACGCCGCGAGGAGCGGGCGACGGCCGCGCCGGCGCGGATGAGATGATGTCCGAGGCGAGGGACGCGGCCGCTCCGGCGGGCGCGGAGGCGCAGACGAAGCGCCCGTGGGGGCGGACGGGTGCCCGAGCCGCGGCCGGATGATCGCGGCGCCGGTGCGGACGGCGGCTGCGACCCGGCGCACGCGCCCCGGCTCCCCGGCTTGGGCAGCGGGTATCAGACCTCCGGTCGGGCAAGCCCCGAGGCCCCGTCAGGGGCTTCGGGGCGCTCTTGCGAGGCATGGTGTCGCTCGGGACGGAGTCCGGCTCGCTCGCGGGCGCGTGGGCATCGCTGCCTGTGGGCGACGCGCTCTCGGCCCCGCGGCGGCCGTGCGTCAGCGCGAGGCGCCTGCAGCCCCCTCAGTGAGAGACGCGAACGGATCCCACACCCCACAGCCACCCGCGAACGTGAAGAAAAACGTAGCAGCCCGGCCGCCGTAGCGGAGTGCGCGCCGCCGCGAGGAACCGACCCGACCTGCGCATGTCGAACCCCCGACAGGCCATGCCCAGAGCGGAGGCTGTGTATGCGCAGCGCCGCGAGGGGCAGACAGCGTAGCCGGAGTGTGCGACCGCCGCGAAAGGCAGACGGCGCAGCCGGCTGACCTGAGCCGGGAGCAACACGCAGGCGGAGCTGGCTGGCCCGAGCCGCGGGGCATACACAGCCGGAGCGGCGGGCATGGCCGTGAGTGGCGCTCTCCGCGCAGGGCGGGGCGGGTCCGAGCCGTGCGCGCAACGGAGCGCAGGCGGATGGGCTGCGGTGCGGCCCTCGACGGGCAGCGGGTGGCTGTGGGGTGTGGGATCTCTCGTCAATAAAAAACTAGGCGGAACCGCTTGCGCGACCCCGCCTTACAAAGCCCGAGGGCTTTTCTGTGGCAAATGAAAACCGGGGCAGAAACGCTTTCGCACTCCCGCCCCGTAAAAACCTCCGAGGAGGTTTTGCTGTATGCGAGTCAGTCTATCAGACCGAGGCCGCGTGTCAAGCGCTCGGCGAAGGTGAGCGAGGAAACTGCCGGGTTCTCGCTCGGGAGGCAGGCGCCCTCGCCGTGAAGGTAGCCGAACAGGTCGGCCAGCGCGCGCTCGCGGTCGGTGCGCACGGTGCCCTCGGGGACGGTCCGGTCGTAGAGGTACAGCAGCGTGCACATCTGGGCCATGCGCGGGCTCCTGAGCCGCTTTGCGCGCAAGCGCTTCGGGACGCCGCACGAGGCGAGCGCCCTCGTGACGGCGTCGGGCGCTCGCCAGCGGCGCGACGGGCGCTCGGAGAGGTCGTTGACTGCGCATGAGCCGTGCGCGGAAGCGTTGCGGATCGACTTTACCCACTTGAGGTGGTAATGGAGGTCCGAGAGCTCCGCGTTGCCCCAGCGGTCGGCGCAGAACCTCAGTACGCCGAGGAAGGCGCCGAACGAGACGACCTCGCAGAACGCCCAGAGCGGCATGTCGCCGCGGTACTTGCGCACGACGTCGCCGGCGTAGGGGTCGTCCTCGCGGCGGTCGAGCTCCCCCTCCAGGTGGGACCTCTGCCTGTCGGTGACGGACGCCATGTAGTCGCGCATTACCGCGTAGCCGTCCTCGCCGTTATCCTCCGCGGCGGCGAGCAGGCGGACCTTGGCGAAGTGCTCGAGGTCGAGCGCCATGGGCAGGAGGGCGTCGCGCAGCTTGCGGTCGAGGTTCGACAGGACCTTCAGGTGGCCGAAGTCGAGGCCGATGTACTGCCCGTCGCGCTCGCCGCCGATGCGCTTCTCGAAGAGCTTGCGGTAGGCGTAGATGCGGAAGAACTGGCACTTGGCGCGCAGGTGCCTCGCGGCCTCCTCCTCGGAGACGAGGCCGAAGGTGATGCCCTTCGCCTTCATGTGGGCGATCTGCTGCCCGACGGTGAGCATCGGCTTGGGGTGGCCCCCGGACGCGCCGGCGGTCTCCTCGCTCGGTCTGGTCTCTTCCTCCATCTTTGGTGCCTCCGTTCCTTCACCGGTCCATTCTACCAGCGCGCCCAAGGGGCGGGTTTGCGACCACCTTTTAACGTTCCCGGGTGAGCCCCGGCATGTCGACGCCCGCGCAGGTCGGGGCGGCAGCGTGGCGGGCGGGAAGGCGGTGTTTCGATGGCGGGCACGTTGTACGGCTACGCGCGGGTCTCCACGCGCGAGCAGAACCTGGACAGGCAGCTCGTGGCGCTCGAGGAGTTCGGGGTCGAGCGGGGGAACATCTTCGCGGACAAGGCGAGCGGGAGGGACTTCGAGCGGCCCGAGTGGGTCCGGATGAAGGCGGCGCTCAAGGCGGGCGACGTGCTGGTGGTGAAGAGCATCGACCGGTTCGGCCGCAGCTACGAGGAGATCATCGAGCAGTGGAGGGGCATCACGAAGGACATCCGCGCCGACGTGGTGGTGCTGGACATGCCGCTGCTGGACACGCGCGAGGATAGGGGCGGGGTGACGGGCGCGCTCATATCCGACATCGTGCTGCAGCTGCTCTCCTACGTGGCGCAGGTGGAGCGCGAGAGCATACGCCAGCGCCAGCGCGAGGGCATCGACGCCGCGAAGGCGCGCGGCGTGCGGTTCGGGCGGCCCCGCAAGCGCCGCCCAGGCATCTACAAGTCGACCCGCGAGAGCTACCTGGCGGGGCATATCACGAGGTCGGAGGCCGCGTCGAGGCTCAAGGTGTCCATCTCGACCTTCGACAAGTGGCTGCGGGAGGACAGGGTAAAGGACCCGTCTTCCGGGGACGCGGTAAAGCGGGGAAACCGCAGGTAAACACCGCTTTTCGTGTGCGCTAAAAAGTACACCTTTTGAGGCGCCCCGTTTTCGCAGGTAGAAGTAGGTGGCGCGACTTGTGGAGCAGGCGTTTTGTTTCCCGAGGGGAGGGGTTGGCGTGTATAATGTCGGTGTTTATGAGTGTTTGAAAAGGTGTACGTTTGCGCGCCCCGGCCCCCCGGGGCGCGGCGCGGGAAGGGAGGCGGGGATGCCGGTCGCCACCGAGAAGATGCAGCGGGGGGCGAGCGAGGCGCCCCGCGGCGGCAGCCTGGTCGCGGGGCTCCCCTGCGGGCGGCGAACGCCCAGGGGGCGCGAGCGCTGGTACCTGCTGCGCATGCCGCAGGGCCGCGAGGAGTCGCTCTGCGCCGAGCTCAGGCGGCTCGTCCCCTCCTCCCTTCTGAAGGACGCCTTCGTGCTGCGCAAGGAGCGCTGGATGAAGCGGCAGGGGACGTGGTTCCTGGAGGCCGTGAACATGTACCGGGGCTACGCGTTTGCGATATCCGCGGACGCGGCGGGCCTGGCCAAGGCGGTCTCCGGGCTGACGCTGCCCGTCGAGCTCGTGGGCACCGAGTCGCGGTCGTGGGCGCCGCTCTCCGACGAGGTCGCGGAGTGGTACGCCTCGGCCTCCGACGGCTCCCACGTCATCCGCAGCTCCACCGCCGTGATCGTGGACGGCGTGCTGCACGTGACGGACGGGCCGCTCGTGGGCCAGGAGGCGCGCATCTCCAAGGTGGACCGCCACCGCAGGCGCTGCGAGGTCGCCGTGGGCGGGCCGGGCGAGTCCTTCACGGAGCAGGCGCCGCTGGACGTCCCGTTCAAGAGCTGACGGGAGGCGCGAGAGCGCTGACGCATTTGAGGAACTGAAGGACACGGGATCAGGGTCGGGATCTTTGTCGATGGAAACGCTGGAAGAATTCATGCCCTCGGAAATCGAGGGGGGGGGGACGCTCCATGCCCCCGATGAACGATGAGGCGGCGCGGATGACGCCACAGGAAAGGGGCTCCCTCGGCGTCGCCGGGGCGGCCCCGTCAGTAATCGATAGTCTTGCAGGGGCTGCAGAGGCCGTGGTTGACGAGGGCGAGGCCAAGGCGGTGATGCTCGCGCTCGGTCACACCCCGGGGCTCACGGAGTGCTCTATCGCACCCGACGTTCTGGAGAGACTCTTGCCTGACGATGAGGTCGTGGTGCTGCCGAGGCTGAAACGCGTGAACGGCAGCATTTTCTACCGCTTTGCAAAGCGCGCCTTCGACGTGGCCGCCTGCTCGTGCGCACTCGTCGTTCTCGCCGTCCCCATGGGTGTCATCGCGCTCATGATAAAGCGGCAGGACCCTGGCCCGGCCATCTACGCCCAAACCCGCGTGGGCAAGGGCGGGAGGCTGTTCAAGGTCTACAAGTTCAGGTCGATGTACGTCGACGCGGAGGCGCGAGGCGCCCAGTGGGCTGCCGGCGACGACCCGCGCGTGACACCGCTCGGACACAAGCTGCGCAGAACTCGCCTGGACGAGATCCCGCAGTTCTGGAACGTGGTGAAGGGCGACATGTCGCTCATCGGCCCAAGGCCCGAGCGCCCCGTCTTTCACGAGGTGTTCAAGGAGAGAATCGACGGGTGGGAGCAGCGGCTCGCCGTGCGCCCCGGCATCACCGGTCTCGCACAGGTAGAGGGCGGTTACGAGCTGCTGCCCAAGGAGAAGGCTCGCCTGGATATCGAGTACATAGAGAACCGGAGCTTCTCGCTGGACCTCTCCATCGTCTGGAGGACGCTGCGGACCATGGTGACCGGGGAGGGGGCGCGATGAGCGCGGGGAAGCTTCCGCCCTACTCTGTCCTCATGTCGGTGTATGCCAAGGACAGGCCAGAGTACCTCGATGCCGCCATCGCCTCGATGGCAGAGCAGACCGTACCGTTCCGCGACATGGTGGTTGTCTGCGACGGCCCCCTCACGGATGGACTCGACGCTGTGCTCTCTGAATGGGGACGGGAGCTTGGCGAACGGATGATAGTCCACCACCTGTCGGAGAACGGCGGCCTCGGCGCCGCGCTCGCCGCTGGCATGCCGCTGTGCCATTGCGACGTCGTGGCACGCATGGACGCCGACGACATGTCGCGCCCCGGCAGATGCGAGCTCCTCCTTGAGAAGATGGCAGCGGAGGGCCTCGATCTCATCGGGGGCGCCATCGAGGAATTCGACCGGGAGCCCGGGGACATGGGATCGGTTCGCGAGGTCCCGCTCCTACAGGCGGATATTGAAAAGGGGCTTAAGCGAAGGAACCCCTTCAACCACATGTCCGTCATGTTTGACAGGCACATGGTTGAAGGGGCAGGTGGCTACCAGCCCTTCCCCTGGATGGAAGACTACTGGCTCTGGGCGCGGATGATCGCCATTGGCTGCCGTTGTGCGAACGTCCCAGACATCGTCGTCGACGTCCGGACGGGCGATGGGATGTACTCTCGACGGTCCAATATGGCGTATCTGAGGAGCCAGATTAACTTTTTTTCTGCCCTTCGACGAATCGGACTGATTGATCGCGCTGATTTGGCGCGAGCTATAGCGGAGAGGGCGGCGGCGACGATCTTGCCGCCCAGCCTTGTCCGGACGGTCTACAACAGGCTGCTGAGGGGGCAGGTACAATGAGGGTTGCCTATGTCATCTCCACTCTTGACCGCTGTGGGCCAGTGAACGTGCTCTATGACATCGTCAACAACCTAGGATCAAACTGCGAGGCAGCCGTCTTCACCCTTGCCTCTGAGCCGGAGGAATCGCGGGCGGCTGACTTCGAGCGAATCGGCGTACCCGTCGTGCGCGTCTTCGATAGCCGTGTCCGGTCGATGCTGTTAGGCAAACGAGCGCTAAGCCTCGCTCTCAAACGGTTTGAGCCGAACATCGTTCATGCCCATGGATTCAGGGCGACTCTCCTTTGCCGCGACCTCCCCTATGCGCGGGTTGTTACGGTGCATAACTGCATATTAGATGATTTCCTCACTACGTACGGAAATCTCCAGGCGATTCTTATGGCCCGTGCCGAGGTTTCTGCTCTCAGGAGCTTCGACGCCATTGTCGCCTGCTCGGAGGCGAACGCCGAGTATCTAAGACGGGAATACGCCCTTGATGTCGAGACGGTACGCAACGGAGTTGACCAGACTCAATTCCATTCGCTCGATGCGACTTCTCGTACGCTTCTTCGTGAGAAACTCGGTATCGCGTCGGACACCCTCGCCTTGGTGACGACTGGCGGATGCAGCGAGCGGAAAAGGACGCTGCCTCTTGTGAAGGCATTCTCTTCCATTCTAGAGGATACTGGAGTAGACGCCGAGCTGCACGTGTTCGGCGAAGGACCCGAATACGGCAAGTGTAAATCGCTTTCTCTTGCCAACGTGAGCTTCCACGGTTTCGTCCCTGATGTGTTGCCTTGGCTCCAGGTGAGTGACCTGTTCGTTTCGGCATCGACATCGGAAGGTATGCCCCTTGCTGTGCTTGAGGCGCTCAGCTGCGGGCTGCCCGCGCTGCTCTCGGATATCCCGCCGCATCGAGAAATCAACGATGAGGTGCTTGACCAAGGGTGCATTGTGTGTTTTAACGCGCTTTCGGAGGAATCGCTGAGAGCAGCAATCCGAGCCTCTCTGACGGGCAAACGCCCCAACCGCCCAAAAGATCTCTCATCTTTCTCATCGTCTCGAATGGCGCAAAAGTATACATCCTTGTATGTTCGTCTGTCCCGAGGAAGAGGAGATAGGGGGCGGGCTATATAGATGATTCCCCACCTCTTTTTTGCCGCAGTGTGCCCCTTGGGAGCAACACTGTTGGCTCTTCTTACATTCAATTATAAAAAGCACCCAGTCCAGATTGCAGCTGTCTTGGGCCTCTGTTTTGCCATTGCGTTCTATGGATTGAGGCTTGACTCATCAAATGATATCGCGCGCCACATAGCGCTGTTGCAGAACTACGAAAGAGTCGACGTTTTTCACTGCTTCGGTGCGGGCCACTATGACGCTCTGTTTGTCTGGGACATATGGTGCTGGATCGTCGCAAAGATAGGAGACCCGTACCTGTTGCAGTCGAGTGCGGCCTTTGTCGGATATGCGATTATTGGGTATATCGTCGCTGACTGCTCCGGTAGGTTGCAAGCGGACAGATATATCACTGCGGCCGCGTTTTTTCATATTGTCGCGGCAATCCCTTTTCTCTGGGTTGTTTGCGGGATTCGATCGACTATCGCGTTACTGGTTTGTGCACTTGCTGCTTACCTATATTTCACGGATAAAATAAAGCTGTCAGGCGCATTCATCTTATCTTTGGTCGGAGTATTCATTCATTTTGTTGCGATTCTATCGGTTCTCTTGCTTCTTATGTCAAGCCTCATTGCAAGTAGTCCAGTAAAAGGAATTGCGCTTATCTTTGCTGTAACGCTTGCATCCGCAGTGATTGGAAACCTGGTTTATCCCATCATCGAAGGTATTGGTAATCCAGTTGCTCAGGTGCTTGCGAGCGCCCTGGAGGCATTCCTCGGTTACAGCGAGGGCGACAACTGGACCGAGGCGCAATCAAGCTCACTCAACACGAGGGTCAACATCGCGTTCACGTTCCTTTGGATATTGTTTCTTGTCTACAACGTCGTTCGTTTAGAGAAGAGCCGCGGAGCGAATGGCAAGGGAATATCGTCTATGAACGCTTTGTCGCTTTCTGTTGCGGCAGTCACTGTTGCACTGTCATCAGTGCTTGAATCAAATGGAACGAGGCTCGTCCCAGTACTTTTTGCACTGGGGGAGACATCGGTCATCGCGAGAATGGCTGGCGAACCTCCCAGTGCAAACAAGTCCCTCTTTGTCGTTGATTGCATCGGGATGATATTGGCTTCCGCACTGTTTGTCCTTCACGGTTATTCAGTGGCATATGGAATCGTTGAAACTTCATCATTTATATCAACCGCTTTTTTCGGTGTGATCGGAGCTTTTCTTTGAGCAACGTAAACCTCGTTGAACACGCCGATGTGGATTTCGACAAACAAATATGAGTCAAAGTATGTTCTTGAATTTGATAGGATCAAAGAAATGAGATTCTCGATTATTGTGCCGGTCTACAACGTTGAAAAGTATTTACAGGATTGCATAGAATCGATTTTGGAGCAGTCTGTCGAAGACGTGGAAATAATCTTGGTCAATGATGGGTCAACGGACTCAAGCGGGCTGATTTGCCGAGACTATATGCTCAACTATCCTGAGCGCATCAAACTTGTCGAACAGCGTAATCTTGGCCCTTATTTAGCCAGGAGGGCCGGTTATGAACTGGCAAGTGGTGATTATCTCCTCACACTCGATGGCGATGATACACTGCGACCGGATGCGCTTGAGCTCATTACTCAAACCCTATCTCAGTATGACGTCGATATAATCTTGTTCGGAATATCTCGTAGATCGGATTACTCAAGCTTTTGGAGCGAGGAACCGTTTAGTCAAAGCACGTATATTCCTAAAGATGAGCTGAGTTTGATTTATAAGATTGCGTGCACGTCTGGCGCATTAAATTCAATGTGCACGAAGGCTTTCAAAAAAACTCTGCTTGACATCGATAAAGACCACTCGGATATGAGCGGATTCAGCTATGCAGAGGATCTATTCCAATCATTAGCGATAATCGATCGAGCGAGTTCGTTCTACTATCTCCACGAGCCATTGTATTTCTACCGAGTTAACTATGATAGCTCGACAAAAACGTTTGATAGAACTCAACTTGAACAGCGGAATTTCACATGGAGGCAGCATCTTCGCTTTGCCCGGAAATGGGACTCTGATTGCGGTACGAGCGATTTTGAGAACGGCGTATATGCTCTCGGCCAAAGGACGTACGCGGAGGTCTCGCAAGCTGCCTCCGAATCGCTTCCTTATCCTGAGGCAAAGGCTTATCTGAACGACATTACCGACACACCGGCTTATGCTACCGTTTTTTCAGATACAAGTAAGCGTTATGCCTTGCGATTCGACTTTCGACTTTTGATTTTTCTTCTGCGGCGACGCCACTTTCTTGCACTGTATCTGATTTGTCGAATAAAGCGGATGGTTCGCCGCCTGCTGGGCAGATGAAAGTCTGCAATTTATCACAAGAAAGGGAGGGATTATGGACAATCGACCAATCCCATCTTCGCGTGCTTTGATTGAGTTCTATCCAGAGGCGAATCTAGGAGACGACCTTTTTCTTCGCACTGTGCTGACGCGATATCCGGATGTTTTGTTCAGAATAGTTGCTGATAGCAATGCACATGTGGGACATCTGGACTACAGCAACCTCGAGGTCGTTCACGTCCGATGTGGCAGTCGCCTTCCTCCATGCAAGGGAACGAATTTCATCAAAAGTCGAATGCGACAAAGATTGTTACTGCACGAGTTGCAACATGAGGACTGCCTAGTTGTGGTCGGAGGATCGTTGTTTATTCAATCCTTCCCGAGTGGTGCCGTATCAAAAATAATGAATAGCATTATGGTTCGCGACCGACACGGTGTTTATAAGGCGTGCTCCGACACCTTCGTGTTAGGAGCCAACTTCGGTCCCTACTATACGAGCAGTTTCCTCGAGGGGTTCCGAGAGATATTTTCCGCGGACTGCGCCGATGTCTGCTTCCGCGACAGGTACTCGTTCGAGCTCTTCTCCGATCTGGGCAACGTGAGAATTGCTCCCGACATTCTTTTCTCTACCACCTTTCCTGGAGTTGACAAGCAGAGGCATGTGTTCATGTCGGTGATTAACCTGAGGAGCCGGCAGCGAAGCGCATCGCTAGCCGCGCATGCCGCGGCATACGAATCTTGGATGGCTCGAGCGGCACGATGGTTCGCAGAAGAGGGGTATGCAGTGACGGTGTGTTCCTTCTGCAAAGCGGAGGGTGACGAGGAGGCCGTCGAACGAGTCGCGGATGCCGCCGATGGCACTGGCGTCTGCGTGAGCAGGCTGTTCTACCGGGGCGATGTGGATGAGGTCCTGCGGGAGATCGCTGCCAGCGAGGTCGTCGTCGCCACGAGGTTCCATGCCATGGTCCTCGGCCTCGCCGCAGGCGCCAAGGTCCTGTCGATCCCCTACAGCGGGAAGATGACCAACGTGCTGTGCGACCTCGGCCTCAGCGGGCACAACGTGCTGGAGATCCCCGACATCGACCCCGAGGACATGGGGCCCTGCGAGGAGGTTGTCGCCTCTGAACCCTTCGATGCTTCGCGCGTCGCAAGGGAGGCCGTGGGGCACTTCGAGGCGCTCGACGCCTACTTCGGAAGGAAGTCCCCATCAAAGGGAGGAGCGGTCGAATGATGGCCGCCAGACAATCGGATCCAATCGGCCGTCCATCGAGTGCAACAGGTTCTCCCCATGAACAAGTATAGAAACCTCATCATCAACTTCGGGCTGTTCGCGGTGAACGCCGTCGCGACGAAGCTCGTGACGTTCCTGCTCGTGCCGCTCTACACCTACTTCATGAGCGCCGGCGAGTACGGCCTCACGGACATGTCGCTCACCGTCATCTCCCTCGTGACCCCTTTGGCGACCCTCTCGGTGGCGGACGCGGCGGTGCGCTTCATGGTGGGGGACCGCGGCCGGGCCGGCGAGTACGCGTTCGTCGGCTTCGCTGTGACGCTCGCCTCGGTCGCGGCGGTCGCCGCCCTCTCGCCCCTGCTCGGCCTCGGCGCATTCGGCGGGCTCGGGTCCTACAAGGGCTGGTTCGTCCTCGCCTACGCGTCGAGCGCGCTCCTGCAGCTGTGCGGTGAGGTCGCCCGCGGCATGGGGCGGGTCAGGCTCATACCCATATGCGCCGGCCTCTCCTCGCTCGTCACCTGCGTCTCGGCGGTCGCCCTCATAGGCGGGGCGGGCCTTTCCGTGATCGGGTACTTCGCGTCCGTGTCGGTCGGCCCCCTTGCCGCGGTCGTCCTCTACCTCACCGCAGGGGGGCTGGGGCAGCTCGCCCTCCGCGGCGCGCGGGCGGTGCTCGGGGGTTCCGGAGTCTTGAGACGGGTCGCCGCACTCGCGCGCCCGATGCTCGCCTACTCGCTGCCTCTCGTCCCCAACTCCCTGTTCTGGTGGGCGGGCACGAGCATCAACCGCTTCTTCATAACGGGCATGCTCGGCATCTCCGCCTCGGGAATGTTCGCCGCGGGGAGCAAAGTCCCGAACCTCCTCAACACCGCGTACTCCATCTTCCAGCAGGCGTGGCAGCTCTCCGCGTTCCAGGAGTCCGAGGAGGACGGCCTCGCAGGGTTCTTCTCGTCCGTGTTCTCCTTCCTGCAGGCGGCGATGTGCGTCCTGTGCGGGGCGATATCCCTCCTCGCTCCCTGGCTCGCCTCGTTCTTCCTCCAGGGCGAGTTCTACCCCGCCTGGACGATGATCCCCGTGATGCTGCTCGCGAACCTCATGAACGTCTTCAACGCGTTCTACGGGACCGTCTACACCTCCACCATGCACACGGCCTACATCATGAGGACGACTCTTGCCGGTGCGGTGTGCTGCGTCGTCCTCACCCCGGCGCTCATCCCCCTCATCGGTGTGTACGGGGCGTGCGTGGCCTCAGTCGCCAGTCAGGCTCTCGTCTTCGCGATGCGCGCGGCCGACTCGAGAAAGTACGTCGCCTTCGACGCGGGATGGCGCTATCTGCTGCCCACCCTTGCTGTCCTCGTCGTGCAGGCGGTCGTTGCAGCCCTCCAGGTCGACGGGTGGTATGCTGTTTCCGCCGTATGCCTTGTGGCGGTCATGCTCCTGCAGGGGCTGCACATTGCCCCTCAGTTAATCCGCCTTGCGGAGTCTCTGGGAAAGAAGGGAGCTGCCTCCGGTCAATGATGCTCCGCGACTTGATTCGCTGAATTCCGAATGCGCAGGGCTCGCCTCCAGCTGTCGTGTCACCACGGTAGATAGAGCTCTCTTGTGACACCCAAATAGCCTGTACCCATCTGATGGGTGCGGGCTTTTTTCTTTGCCCGCCCGAGGAAAGAGAGGTGGGCCTTTTCATGGAAGGCGGGAACGATGGCGCGGCCGCGCAGGCGCAGGTCGCGGGTCAGCAGGCGGAGGCGGGCGACCAGGCGGCGCAGGCGCAGGCGACGGTGGCCCGGGCGGACCGGGGCGGCTCCGGCGGCGAGGGCGGCGACGCGCTCGAGCGGGCGCGCACGGACTACGAGGCGGCGCTGAAGGAGCGCGACGAGCGGATCGCCGCGCTGGAGGGCGAGATCGCGGAGGCGGCGAAGACCGCCGAGTCCGCGGAGGCGCTCCGCAAGGAGATGGACGAGCTTCGCCGACGCGGCGACGAGGAGCGCGTGGGCTTCGAGCTTCAGATCGCCGGGGCGCGCAACGTCAAGGCCGCCCGGGCGCTTCTTTCTGATTACGACAACGACGTGGACAAGCTCAAGGCGGCGGAGCCGTGGCTCTTCTCGGCATCCCCCGCGCCGGCACCCGCGGGCGCGACGGGGCTGCCGAACGCGGGCGCGGCCACCGACGAGGGCGCGCAGATGAGGCGCTGGCGCAGGATCGCCGGCCTTTCCGAGGACAAGGAGTAACCGATGGCCAATTCCATTGCATACACGAAGAACTACACGTCCGTCCTGGACGAGGTGTACCAGAGAGAAGCATGCTCGACGTGCCTGAACTCGCCGCGCCGCATGGCGCGCGCCGGGAAGAACGCCAAGGAGATCATGGTCCCGAAGATACAGGTCTCAGGGCTCGGAGACTACACCCGAAACGTCGGCTACAAGACGGGCTCGATCACCTACGAGTACGAGACCAAGACGTTCAACTACGACCGAGGCATCAAGCTGCTCGCGGACGTGATGGACGTCGAGGAGTCGGGCGTGCTCGACTGCTTCGTGGAAGCGGGAAGCGAGCTCCAGCGCCTGCAGGTGGCGCCGGAAGCCGACGCCTTCACCTTCTCCGAGATCGCGGGGCACGAGGGCGTCTCTCCCGCCGAGGAGGACTTCTCGGACGCCGACGCCGAGGACGTGCTGGCGAGCCTGCGCGGCGCGACGAACGCGATGGACGAGGCGCAGGTGACGACCGGCAGCCGCATCCTCTTCATCACGCCGACGCTCAAGGGCGTGCTGGACGACTTCTCGCTCGCCAACCCCGCGCGCTCCAACCGCGTGCTCGAGCGCTTCAGCCGCATCGTGGAGGTGCCGCAGGTGCGCTTCTACAGCGCGATCGACCTGCTTCCCGGCGACGATGACCAGTTCGGCTACGCGCGCGCCGAGGGCGAGTACGTGAAGACGACGGACAGCTCAGTGGTGTCCGGCAAGACCTACTACACCGAGAGCGGCGGGAGCTACACCAAGGTGGCGAGCCCGAGCGCGGGCAGCCTCTCCACCTACTACGAGCTCGTTGGCGCGGGCGCGCCGATCAACTACATGGTGGTGGAGCGCTCGGCGGTCATCAAGTTCGACAAGCACGTGGCGTCGAGGGTCTTCTCGCCCGACGAGCTGGAGAACCTGGACAGCTACATGATGAAGTACCGCAAGTACGGCATCGTGGAGCTCCTGGACAACAAGCTGGACGGCGTGCACGTCTCCTGCGCGCCGCTGGCCTAGTGGACGGGGCGACGGGCGCGGCCGGCTGCGGCCCCGCGCCCGTCTCCTATGACTTCTACCTCGACGGGTACGGCGGGGCGCTGGCGGCGGACGCCTTTGCGGAGGCGCTGCCGGCGGCGGTGCGCAGCGTGGGCGCGCTCACGGGGGCACGCGATGTGCGCGAGGAGTGGGACGAGGACGTCGCCGACGCCTGGCGGCGCTCCGTCTGCGCGGCGGCCGACGCCTTCGCCGAGTACGGCGAGGGGCGCGTGGGCGGCTTCTCCATCGGGTCCTTCTCGGTGACGAACTACCGCGACGAGGGCACGACCGGCTCGGATGTGGCTCGGGAGGCCGCGCTCGCGGAGCTGGCGGGGACGGGCCTCTGCTGGAGCGGGGTGAGGTAGATGCGCTTTCTGAGGCCGATACCGAGGAGGCTCCTTCCCGACGACATGATCGTGTGGCCGGCTGCGGGCGACGGGACGTACGGGCCGTCCGTGCTGGTGAGGCACGTGCGCTTCGAGCGTGCGGAATCTGCCGTGGACGACGCCCACCGCAGCGCGGACGGCGGCGCGGGGCGGATCTTCGTTGACGCGGTGAGCTCGGAGGGCGCCTTCGAGGTGCCCGCGGGGTCGCGCGTGCTGGTGGGCGCGGGGCCGAGCGTGCACGTGCGCAGGTGCCGGCGCTGCTGCGTGGTGCGCGGGCACGTGCACCACTGGGAACTGGAGGTGGGCTGATGGCTCCTTGCGGTGAGGTTGCGGGCGCGGTGGCGTCGATGCTCTACGCCCTGGGATTTGCGGGCGTGTTCTGCGCGCCGCCCTCGACAGGGCTTTGTGCCGAGCCGATCGTGGTGACCCAGGGACCCTTCGCGCGGGAGGCGCGGCTGGCCGACGGCGGCGAGCGCGGGCGCGTGGACGTGGGAGTGCTGGTGTGCCGCGAGGAGGCCGGTGCCGCTGAGGCTGTTTGCCTGGCTGCCGAGCGGGCTCTGCGCGGCGCTGCGTGGCCGATCGACGTCGACGGGGTGAGGATCTCCTCGGTGGACTCCGATGGAGCCGGGCCGCGCGGGCGCGACGGGTCCGGGCGGTGGCTGTGGGGGTTCACCTTGATCTGCACGGTGGTGAGGCATGTTGGCTGACACGCATGAGCGCGTACGCGGGTACGGCGTCCGCGAGGATCATAAGAAGGGGCCGGCTCACCGCGATGCGCGGGACGAGAGCCGGCGCAGCGCGTCCGAGACCGAACGGATAGGTCGCGAGCAGCAGCGGCGCGCCACCGCGTACGGGCGCGCACGGGGGCAGCTGTGAGCGGGTTCTTCTACGCGGGGCGCGACTTCTCGCCCCACGTCCAGGCGGAGCTTGTTGAGCCGGCGGCGCACGCCCTGGAGCCGCGAGCGTTCTCGGTGTCCGGCAGGCCCGGCGCGATGCTTTTGGGCAGCGAGCTGCCGCCGCGCGAGGTGCGCCTTCTGCTGCATCTGGACGCGGGGTCGCAGATGACGGGGCTCGAGCTTTCTCGCCTGCGGGCGCTGCTGCGCGCGTGGCTCTGCGCGCCCGGCGGCGGGGATCTCTCCGTTCCCGGCGAGGGCTCGCTCACCTGGCGCGACGTGGTGGTCACGGGAGTCTCGGACTGGGATTCCCTTTTCGAGGGCGGCTCGTGCGCCGTGGATTTCACGTGCTACGACCCGGTGGCGTACGGCGCGGGGCGCTCCTGCACGGGGACAGAGGTCGAGGTGCTGGGCACCTGGCCCACACTTCCCGTGGTGAGGCTGACCGCTGCGGCAGGCTCCTCCGTGAAGGTTGCCGACGAGGACGGCCGCTACGTTCTGGTGGAGCGGGACCTCTTCGCCGGCGACGAGGTGGTGATGGACTTCTCGGCCGAGTCCGTGACGGTGGACGGCGAGGGCGCCTCGGCCGACGTCGCGGTGGAGAGCGCGTTCTTCTCGCTCTCGCCCGGTGCGCACGTTCTGACCTTCTCGGGGTGCTCGGCGCACGAGGTGGCGTGGACGGAGAGGTGGCTATAGATGGTTCCGGCGATCTATCTCTTCGACCGCTTCGACGGGCGGCTGGGGATCCTGCCGGCCGTGGCCTCGCTTGTGCACACCGAGGAGCTGGGCGGTGAGGACACGATCGAGTTCGACTGCACGGTGGCGCCCGAGAAGGGGTCGCGCCTGCTGTGGCGCGACCCGGAGGACGGCGCCTGGCGCGAGCACGTGGTGGCGCGCACCGACGAGCCGCTCGCGGGGCCCGCGCACGTGTACGCCGAGTCCTCTATAAGCGAGCTTCTGGGCGACTTCATCGAGGAGGAGCGCCTGTCCGCGAAGACCGCCGCCGAGGCGCTCGCCGCCGTGCTGGCCCACACGCGCTGGACCGCGGGCGACGTGGGCGCGGGCGACGCGCGGCACGGCTGCCTGCTCTACCATATGAACGCGCTCGCCGCGCTGAGGCGCGTCGAGGAGGTCTGGGGCGGCGAGCTCGATTGCTCGATAGCCGTGGAGGACGGGCGCGTCGCCGGGCGCACGGTGTCGCTGCCCGCGCGGCGCGGGGGCTGGCGCGGGGCGCGGCTCACGCGCGGCAAGGGACTCATAGCCTGCACGCGCACGGTGCTGGAGGACGAGGTGTTCACGGCGCTCTACGGCTTTGGGCGCGGGCTGCCGGTCCTGGACGAGAGCGGCGAGCATACCGGCGGCTACACCAGGCGGCTTACCTTCGGCGCCGTGAACAACGGCGTGAACTGGGTGGGCAGCGACGAGGCGCGCCTGGTGTGGGGGCGGCCCGACGGCGCCGGGGGCCGGGCGCACCGGTTCGGATGCGTGGTGTTCGCCGACTGCGAGGACGCCTCCGAGCTGAAGGCGCTCACGGAGGCGGAGCTCGCGCGGGCGAGCCGCCCCCGCGTGGCCTACGAGGCCGAGGCCGCCGAGGTCTGCGGCTGCGGCTTCGTGGGGCTGGGTGACGACGTCGCCGTGTGCGACGACGCGCGGGTGCCGCCGTGGCGGTTCACGGCGCGCTGCGTGCGGCGCGTGCGGGAGCTCGGCGCGTGCGGGATCGTGCGCCGGCTTGGGCTGGGGGCCGTTGAGCGCACGTCGTGGTCGGCGTCCGCCGACGTGGCGGCGCGCGTGGCCACGGTCGAGGAGACGGCAGCCGCCGCCGGCGAGGCGGCCGCCGCAGCCGCCGGCGCGGTCTCATCCCTGGAGGATCTGAGCGAGATGGAGTTCTGACATGGCTGACGAGGAGACGTTCGCGCTTTCGGGCGACGGGCTGTACGAGGTGACGTGGGACGATGCCGACGCTCCGCTCGGTTTGCCGCTTCTGGCCTCGCCCGCAGACGCACGGGGGCGCGGCATGGACCTTTCCGTGGTGCGCGGCGGCGAGGCGGTCGACCTCACGGGCGCGACCGCCTACCTGCTGTGGCGCCACCGCGAGGCGCGGGCGCGCGGGTGCGAGCCGTTCGAGGCCGTCGACGCCGAGCGCGGCAGGTTCCGTGTGTTCTGGCCCGCCTCGATGGCGTGCGCGGAGGGCACGGTCGACGCGCAGGTGGTGGTCCGCGGCGGTGACGAGGCGATCTCGTCCGCGCCGTTCGCCGTGCGCGTTTCCGCTGCGCTTGCCGGCGTCGAGGGCTCGAGCGGCGACGGGTACTCGATGTTTTTGGAGGCGATCCGGAAGTTCGAGGAGGCCGACGAGCTGATCGACGCCGCCGTCGAGAAGGCACAGCAGGCGGCATCGGCCGCCGAGGGGGCGTCCGCCGCGATCGCTGCGGCGACGGCCGCGGCCGCGGCGGCGACCGAGGCGAAGGACGACCTGCTCGCGGCGGCGGAACGCGGCGACTTCGATGGCGACCCGGGCGCCGCGGGCGCCGACGGGCAGGACGGTGCCGACGGCCAGGACGGCGTGAGCCCGACGGCGAAGGTGGAGCAGACCGAGGCCGGAGCGCTCATCACCGTGACGGACGCTTCCGGCACCACGACCGCGACGCTCGCGCACGGGCAGAAGGGCGACGCGCTCACGTTCGACGACCTCACCGAGGAGCAGGTCGCGGCGCTGCGCGGCGAGAAGGGCGATACGGGCGACGCGTTCGAGTACTCCGACTTCACGCCCGAGCAGCTGGAGGCGCTGCGCGGGCCGGCCGGGGCGGACGGTGCCGACGGTGCGGACGGCATCAGCCCGCAGGTGTTCTTCGTCAGCTATCCCGAGGATGAGGGCATCAAGATCCAGATCTGGGACTACCGGCACGCGGAGGCGCGCGTGATCAGGCACGGCACGAGCTGCACCCACTCGTGGGACGGCACGGTGCTCACCGTGACGAGCGCGAGCGGGACGAGCTCGGCCGACCTCGCGGGACCGAAGGGCGACAAGGGCGACCCCGGCGAAGCGTTTTCGTACTCGGACTTCACGGCGGAGCAGCTGGAGGCGCTGCGCGGGCCAGCGGGCGCCGACGGGGCCGACGGCGCGAACGGGGCCGACGGGGCCGATGCCGGCATCGTGGGGGCGACCGCCACGGTGGACGGGTCCACGGGGACGCCCGCGGTCACCGTGACGATGGGCGGTACGCCGGGGGCGCGGACGTTCGCGTTCGCCTTCTCGGGCCTCAAGGGCGAGGCCGGGGAGCCCGGGCCGCAGGGAGAGCCGGGCGCGGACGGGGCGCCGGGCAGCGCGCCCGACCTTTCCGCGTACGCGACGAAGGCCTATGTGGACCAGGCGATAGAAGGCCTGGACGATCTTTCCGAGATGGAGTTCTAGATGGCTGTGGGGACGGTTACCAAGGCGCTTCTGACCGAGATCGCCAACGCGATCCGCGAGCAGAACGGGCAGCAGGTGCGCTACATGCCGCTGGAGATGAGCTCGCGGGTGCTGGAGATGGACGGGACGCGCGAGGGCGCGGGGCTCGTCGCCGCGCCCGAGGCGGGCACCGGGATCCTCTCCGAGGTCGTGTTCGAGCTTCTGGCCGACGCGATCCGCACGCAGAACGGTTCGACCGCCACCTACACCCCCGCCGAGATGCCGGCGGCGATCCGCGCGCTCACATGGGACACGGGGGTCAAGATGCGCGCGCTGTTGCTCTCTGACGGGACGCTCGAGCTGAACTACCGCGACGGTCGGTCCTCCGACGTGGAGGGGGCGGTGATCCTGGAGGGATGGGAGATCCCGGCCGAGGGCTTCTCGTCCTCGAGCGACATCCCCTGGCGCACGCGGCGCAGCGAGGTGCTGCGGGCGCTGATAGACTCGGACTTCGCGGGCGGCGGCCTGACCAACGCGTCGCACCTGTTCCAAAGCCTGCAGCAGATGACCGAGGTGCGGGGGTTCGAGGCGCTCGAGGGCGCGATGAGCTTCGATCAGGTGTTCTCGAGCTGCCCTTCGCTGGAGAGCGTGTACGCGGCCAGATGGGAGCCTGCCGGCGAGCAGACGGGCAGCCTTGGCCTCTACGGGTGCAACCGCCTGGTGGGCGGGATGGGCTATTCGCCCGACTACGGCGAGGACATCGACGGGCACCTGGGGTTCGGCGAGGACGGCATCCTGACGGATCCCGCGGCCGACGCGCGCGAATGGGTGGCGTGCCACCTGTACGCCGACGGCGAGCTCGTGCTGACGCTGGATCCCGAGCCCGAGGAGGGACGCGAGGTCGCGCTGAGCTCGCGGATGTGCGCGACGGCGCGCTACCGGGCGATCGGGTCGCGCGCCTGGGACGATGCCGGGGTGGACGTGCTGAAGGCGACGTTCTCCGAGGACCTGTCGGGGCTTACGTACGCGAACCTGTCGTACTGGTTCTACACCGACGGGGAGATGACCGAGGTCGTCGGGCTCTCCAACCTGCCGGAGGTCCGGGAGATGCGCTACGCGTTCTCGAACTGCGACGGGCTCACCGAGCTCGACCTGTCTGGATTTCCGACCGAGGGGCTCACGGACCTGTTCTACTGCTTCTCGGGCTGCTCGAACCTGGCGACAATCTGGGCGGATGCGGACTGGTCGCTGCCCGCGGGGTGCGAGGGGTCAGGCATGTTCTACGGCTGCGAGGCACTGGTGGGCGGCGCGGGGACGACGTACGACAGCGGAGGCCGAGACGAGGCCTACTGCCGGATCGACAACCCGCCGGTGGCTCCGGGGTATCTGACGGTGAAGAGCTAGGCTCTGGTGTTCTCAATCTCCCGGTAGAGCCGCTCCGGTTTCATGGTTGATAGCTTGGGGTCGTGGCGAAGCTTGATCTTTACAGCGTTCTCGCGGAGGTATCTTCCTGCTTCGGCTTTGGTGAAATGTTGCTTCTCCACGAGGAACCGCTCGAGACGTCGAGCGGGCGCATACACCCTCATCTCCCACTACACTCGCTCTTCCGCTTCTTGCAAATCGACGCCCCAATGTTCATGCAGAGCCTCCGCTATCGCCGCCTTGTCGTTGCACACATCGACAAGTGCGGCGGTCGCCCTGTTTACCCCCTGGGAGTACTCATCGAACGCAGCCCGCTCCTCCGCTTCGCTGATGTATCGACGTCCGGCTTCGCGAACGGCGTCGAATCCCTTTCTCAACCAATCGACCGCCACTTCTGCAGCCGTTCTTTCAGTGCCCTCCATGTGAACTCCTTTGTGAAGAAACAGAACGCATCATTACACCCATTTTACCAGCTAGATGGGCATTTTGTGACTGCGCATGACACTTCTCCCTGAGGGCGGGGGCGTTCCCGTCCGGGGAGGAGGCGCGCATGGAGTCGGTGATCGCGGCGCTCGTGACGGGAGTGCTCACCCTCGCGGGGGTGCTCGTGTCCAACTCGCGCAGCCGCGCGGTCATGGAGGTCAAGATCGACAACCTGACGCGGCAGGTCGAGAGGCACAACTGCCTCATTGAGCGCACCTATGCCCTGGAGCAGGACGTCGCCGTCGTGAAGGCGGAGATCGACAACCTGAGGAAGGGGCAATGATGGAGGCTTTCCTGACATCCAACGAGTGGCCGTGGCGCCTGGCGCGCACGATCGCGCAGGGTGTGCTCGGCGTGGTCGTGGCCAACGTGGACATGCTCGTGGGCTGCGCGGTGCTGGAGCCCGAGTGGCGCGCGATCGTGGTTGCGCTCGTGATGGCCGTGCTGTCGCCGGTGATGGCGGAGCTCGGAGCGGCGCTGCCGTCGGGCGGTGGTTCCGATGAGTGACGGGCGAGAGTTTGCGAGCGAGGAGGAGCGCTGGGAGGCGCTGCGCGGCGAGGGCGTCGAGGCGGCAGCGCCCGACTGCTGGGAGCCCGACGAGGGCGAGGACGGCGGTTTCGAGGAGGTGCCCGATGGCGTATAGCATCCTCTTCAAGCAGTGCGGCTCTGACCACATGACGCGCGGGCGCTCGCGCGCGATCGACCGCATCGTGGTCCACTTCACGGCGACGCTCGCCTCCGCGCGCAACAACGCGACGTACTTCGCGCGCAACGAGGGGCAGGGCGCGAGCGCGCACTACTTCGTCGACGACATCACGCCGGAGATCTACCAGAGCGTGGCAGAGGGCGACACCGCCTGGCACGCGGGAAACTGGGCGATGAACTGTCGCGCGATCGGCATAGAGGTCGTGTCGGCCGGCGAGGACTTCAGCGCGACCGAGGTCGAGAAGCTGGGCTGGCTGGTCAAGAGGCTCATGGCCAAGTACGGCATCGGCGCCTCCGGGGTCATCCGCCACTACGACGTGACGGGCAAGCTCTGCCCCGCGCCCTACGTGGCGGCGTCCAAGTGGGCGGCGCTGAAGGCGGCGATCACGGGCGGCGTTGTTTCTGGCGGCACGACCCCGGCCGCGCCCAGCGGCACGGTCGCGGAGCTCGCGCGGCGCGTCATCGCCGGGGAGTTCGGCAACGGGGACGCGCGGCGCGCGGCCCTAGGGGGCCGCTACCCCGAGGTGCAGGCGGAGGTGAACCGCATCCTGGCGGGCGGCTCCTCGCCTGCTTCCGCGCAGCCCGCCGCCCCTGACATCGAGGCGCTGGCACAGGCGGTGATCAGGGGCGACTACGGCAACGGGGACGACCGACGCGCGGCGCTCGGTGCGAGCTACGACGCGGTGCAGGCCAGGGTCAACGAGATCCTGGGCACCGGCGGCTCCGACGGCGGGTCGGGCGGGGCCGACATCGACGCTCTGGCGCAGGCGGTCATACGCGGCGAGTGCGGCAACGGCGAGGAGCGTAGGTCGCGCCTGGGGTCGCTGTACGACGCGGTGCAGGCGCGCGTGAACGAGATCCTGCTTTGACGGTAGGTCCGGGCCCAGCGCACGGCTTTTCAACGTTTTCCATGCGCCGGAGGGCCCTGCTATAGCCCGCAGGCGTGTGGGAAATGTTGGAAAGCCCCGGGTCCCTGGCTTTGGGATCGACAAGGTGCGGCCCCGCATCTCTTGGGATGCGGGGCCGCCCTGTCTTAGATTGTTATGCCTTCGCGGTGCCTGGGGCCTGCTACAAGCGTTCGGTACCACCAGTCGCGGTCTCTCGGGCCCGCCTCGGCGAGCGCATCTATCAGGCGGGTCTGGGTCACCTCGTCGAGGCGTGCGAAGTCGTCTCGCATCGCGTTCTCTATGGCCGTGGACGTCTTGATCATGTTGCGCAGTATCCTCTGCTTCTCCTCTAGGGTGAAACTTTCCGGGGAGATTTCGACCAGTTCTGCCATGAAGTAGGCGCGGTCCTCTTCGGCGGTGAGGGCGTTTCAGTCGGTCGCCATTTGGGATCTCCGTTCCCTTCTGGAACCGTCTTTCCGGGACTTCCGGGTGGTACGAATTCCGGTACGAAGGAGCCTGGAAGGAGCGTTTCGCAGCGTTTTCTTGCGTTGTGCGCATCAGTCCGAAAAACGGTGTTCTACCTGCGATAACGATGCTTTTTGTTGCGAAACGCTCCTTGGTGCTTATACCCCCTCAGTCCCCCAGTTCGA
>NZ_NFJE01000011.1:0-103022 GCF_002159695.1 Collinsella sp. An271
GACTGCGGTGCGCGACCGCCGTTTGCGCTGACAACAACGATTGTCGCCCATCCCGCGGGCATCCGGGGAGGCTCCGACCGATCAGTTATCGGTCATATCTTCTAAGAGCCTTTGTTGACCTCCTTTAGCGTGCTATTCTGCCCAGTTTGTGTCATCGACCCCCTGCTTTCGTGTTTGAGCGCATGTTCACAAGGCGGACGGCGGGCCGATCGGCGCCTCCCCTACGCGTTGAACACGTACCGGTCCAGACGCTCGAATGCTTCCTTCACGCGGGCGAGCGGCAGCGCGAGGTTCACGCGAATGTGGCACGGGCCGTGGAAGGGGCGGCCGTCCTGCCAGCCCACGCCCACGCGCCAGCCGGCGTTCAGAACCCAGTCGATGTCTCGGCCGCAGCGCTCGCACCACTCGGTGCAATCCAGAAAGAGCATGTAGGTGCCCTGGGGCTTGGACACGCGCACGCCGTCGAAATGCGCAGCGATGAAGTCGCATGCCCAGTCCACGTTGCCCGCGATGACCTCGCGCAGCTCGTCGACCCACGCGTAGCCCTCGGGCTCATAGGCGCCGAGCAGCGCGTGCATGGAGAGCACGTTCATCTCGTTGTAGTGCGGCTTGGACGACTGAGAGGTCACGCGGTCGCGCAGGTAGTCGCTGTAGATGATGTGGTAGCTGCCCACGAGGCCGGCCAGGTTGAAGGTCTTGGAGGGGGCGTAGAGGGCCACGGTGCGATTGCGGGCGTCCTCGGACACCGACTGGGTCGGGACGTGCTTGTGGCCGGGCAGGATGATGTCGGACCAGATCTCGTCCGAGATCACCACGCAGTCGTGCTTGGCGTAGATCTCCATGGCGCGCTCGATCTCCTCGCGCTCCCACACGCGACCCGTGGGATTGTGCGGCGAGCAGAAGATGGCGGCGTGGACGGTGCGCTCGGACAGCACGCGCTCCATATCCTCGAAATCCATGCGCCAGACGCCGCTCTCATCGAGCTTGAGCGGCGAATGGACGATGCGGAGGCCCGCGTTGGTGAGCGAGTTGGTGAAGCCGATATAGGTCGGGCTGTGGACGAGCACCTCGTCGCCGGGTGCCGCGAAGGCGTTGAGCGTGGAGATGACGCCGCCCAGCACGCCGTTCTCGTAGCCGATGTGCTTGGGCTCGAGACCGACGACGTCGTTGCGGCGGCTCTGCCACTCGATGATCTTGGAGAAATACTCCTCGCGGGGCGTGAAGTACCCGAAGTGCGGCTGCTTCACGCGCTCGATGATGGCGTCCTGGATGGTGGGGACCACCGGGAAGTTCATGTCGGCGACCCACATGGGGATGAAGTCGAAGCCGTCCTGGGGCGCGGCGGGGGCAGCGCCACTGGGTATGCCGATGCCGTCGACGGCGATTGCATCCTGTCCGTGGCGGTTGATGATTGAGGTGAAATCGAAGCTCATGCGTCCGTCCTTTCATAGAAGTCCGTTCGCAATGATACCCCGATGTGGCGAGACGTTTGGATCGGTGTTTCTACCTGGCGCCCTCCGTTGGGATGACCGGCCGTCATCCCAACGGCGCTATCTCTTCACCGCTTGCAGGTACTTATAGAGGGTCGGCACCGAAACGCCCATCTCCTCGGCAACCACGTGCACGGCGCCTTTCATAAGGAATACGCCCTCGTTATAGATCTTGCGCAGTACTTCGATTCGCTCCATGCAGCTCATGCGGGGCTGGTTGGAGACGGGTTCGTTTCAACCCATCGAGAGTACGCTATAGGCACGCCGCCCTGTCGACGGTACGCCATAGGCACACTTTTGGGCGAAAAACGTGCCTATGCCGTACCGTGGATGGGACGGCGTGCCTATAGCGTACTCTCGATTCGGACGGCACTGCGGGACGCGCGGGAAGCGCCCTGCGGCGCGGGCGGGCATCAGTCACTACATCAGCGCGTCAGCGACTCTAATCTTGCCGTTTCTGGACCAGCGCGCCGACGATCGTGAGCACGACCGTGCCGATGAGGATGGACGTTCCGTGCGCCGCGGAGAATTCCCCGCCGATGTAATCGGAAAGCGCGGTGAACGTGGCCATGGCGTCCCCGGGAACGGCGAGCGTGCCCAGGCTCCCAAAGGCCAAGACCGCCGCGAGCACGTTGGAGACCACGAACGTCGAGCCGGCGTAGGCGGTGCCCAGGCGCACGAACAGGTCGCACCAGCGAAGCGCCGCAAGGCCCACGAGCAGCGCGCCGAGGGCGATAACCACGCCCAGGTAGGCGCTGGCCTCTTGGGGAAGCAAGATGTCAATCACGAAACCAAGAGCCGCACCGGACACGGCGCCGACCAGGAAGACGCCCGCCTTATAGACGAACTTGGACAGCAGGGCCGCCACGACGCCAAGCACCACGGCGACCACGAGCGAAACCGATGAGCCGTCGGTCGACGACAGGCCGATATTCAGCACGCCCAAGAACACGAGCGCGCCGAGCATGAGGTAGAACAGCTTCTTGCCGTAGAAGCACGCGGCAACGCCGACCGCGATGTTCACGAGCAGATACAAGACGACATACTCCATGAAGACAACCCCTTTCAGATCGTCGAAGAGGACCCGCACATGGTACACGACATCGACCGCGCATTTATATATGAGCGGACGCGGTTCCCGTCCATTTACGCAGGGGCAGGCCGCGCGGCGCGCGGAAGAACCCTCGGCGGCAGACAAGAGCACCGAGAAGAGAAGGCGACGCCTCCGCCCAACATGCCGCCCGCTCGCGAACGGCACTGCGACGGCGTAGACATGCGGAAGCAAGGAAAGCGCAGGTGAACCATACCGGTGCAGCCCGAGCCCGCAGGCGTCCGGCGCGGAGGCGCGAGCGCAACGCGAAGCGAGGAGCATCTCCCCGTGCGAGACATGCGCGCATTCGTGAGGTGCGAGGGCGCCGTTCGAACACGAAATCGAGCGCTCGGCCTAATATTCTTGCCCCCTCTCCCCCGTCCACCCCCCGTCCACCATATATTGAACGTGTACGTACCCACCGCGCGCCGCACGGCGCGCACGCAGAAAGGGTTCCCTATGGGAGATGCACACCTCACCTGGAGGGCCGGCGCACGGATCCCGTTGGCGCGACGGCTCGCCTTGGCACTCTGCGCCGCAGCGCTTGCCATCGCGTGCCTGCCGCAGGGCGCGCTCGCGGCGGACGGCACCGCATCCGGCGTCATCCAGATCCTGCACGTCAACGACACGCACGGTCATTACGAGCTCACGCACTATGCCGGCGAGGATGATGAGAAGGGCACGCCGGTCAACGCATACGCGGTACTCGCGGGCCTCATGTCCGATGCGTCGTCCACCGTCGTCCTGGACGCTGGCGACACGTTCCACGGGGACTCGTTCGCCACGGTGAGCGAAGGCGCAAGCATCGCCGAGCTCCTTGACGCCGCGAACGTAGCCGCCACCACGCCGGGCAACCACGACTGGAGCTACGGGGCCGACCGTCTGGCGGAGCTCGACGCCGACCATGACTTTGCGGTGCTTGCGGCAAACGTGGTGAACGCGGACACCGGCGCGCCGTTTTTCGAGCAGCAGTACCAGCTTGTCGACCTCGAGGTCGCAGGTGAGCAGCTGACTCTCGGCATCGTGGGCGTCATCGACGAGTCGTTCTACACCTCGACGCCCGCGGCGAACGTCGAGGGCCTGGCGTTCACCGAGCCCGTCGATGCCGCCGTCGACGCCGCCGAGGCCGCCCGCGCTGCCGGTGCGGACATCGTCGTCTGCCTGACGCACAGCACCGATCCCCAGAGCTTCGCCTCCCACGTGAGCAGCATCGATGCCGTCGTCGCCGGGCATGAGCACGTTCTGATCGACGAGGTCGTGACCGCCGCGGACGACCGCGAGGCCCCCGTGGTCGAGGAGCCCTCGAGCCCGTCCGGCGAGTACTTCGGATCCATCGGCGCGCTCGCCCTCGCCGTTTCCGAAAACGCCGACGGCACCTGGTCGGTCGCCGGCAGCGAAAGCGAGCAGATCGACACCGCGGGCCAGTACGCCCTCGCCGACGAGGGCGTCGAGGCCCTTACCGACGAGCTCGCCGCCCGCAACGCCGAGATCCTCGACGAGGTCGTGGGCACGAGCAGCACCGAGTACGCCTACTCCACCACCGAGCTGCCGGGCGGCTGGGAGCGCATCCGCACTGAGGACATGCCCATCGGCCACGTGGTGACCGGTTCGTATCTGGCACTTACGGGCGCCGACCTCGCCTTCGAGAACGCCGGCGGCATTCGCGGGGGCGTGCCGGCGGGCGACGTCACCGCAGACGACCTCATCTCGATCTCGCCCTATGGGAACACGCTGGCAACCTATGAGCTGACCGGCGCGGACATCCTCGCGACCATCGAGCACTCCCTGTCCATCTCCAAGGCCTGCCGCGACGTCCTGGCCGCGCAGATCGAGGCGCTCGAATCGGGCGAAGACCCCATGCAGTACAGCTGGCCGAGCAACTCCGGCAGCGTGCTGGTGGTGGGCGGCGCCACGATGGAGATCGACTGGGACGCCGCGGACGGCGAGCGCATCGTATCCATCGAGATGGCGGACGGCGGCGCGTTCGATCCGGATGCCACCTACACCGTCGCCATGAACAGCTATCTGCCCGGCGCCACCGACGAGTACCCGGCCTTCGCGACCATGCGGCTCGCGCAGGAATGGGGCAGCTGCGAGCAGGCGCTGCGCGCGCTGGTCGCCGACGCCTCCTGGGAGCAGCAGGTAGACGACCTCACCGGAACGATCACCTACACCGAGCGCGTCTTCCCCGACGCGGACCCGACCGCATGGTATTACGAGGCCGTGGTCTGGGCGGCCGAAAACGGCGTCTTCCACGGTTACGATGACGGCACTTTCGGCGTGGACGACCCGCTCGCGCGCGAGCAGGCCGCCGCGGTGCTCTACAACTATCTGGGCGGCGAGCCGGGCGCGCCGGGCTCCGGACTGGCCGACGTCGCGGACGAGTGGTATACCGACGCCGTGAACTGGACGGTGGCGCACGGCGTCATGACCGGCTACGAGGGCACGAACCTGTTCGGCGTGGGCGAGGCGCTCACCCGCGAGCAGTTCTGCTCCGTGATCGCCAAGGCCACGGGCGCCGACCTGGCGCATGTCGACGAGACCGTACTCGGCGAGTTCGCCGACGCCGAAAGCGTCTCGGACTGGGCGCGGCCCGCCGTCGCCTGGGCCATCCAGCAGGGCATCATCAACGGCGTGGAGCACGACGGGGCCCGCACGCTCGAGGGTGCGCGCGGTGCCACGCGCGCCGAGATGGCCGCCCTCATGAAAAACGCCGTGGATGCGGGCGTCCTGCAGGCGTAGCGCCTTCCCGCGGTTCGGCACGCATCGGAAATGCAGCACGGGGGCGCCCGCGATTCGTCGCGGGCGCCCCCGTGTTTGGAGATGTTTTCCTAGGGAACCACCGGTCAATTGCTTTCGCGGCAGGCGCCCGCCACGGGGCCGACCGGTGCGGAATGAATTGACCGGTGGTTCCCTAAACACCGTCCGGCGTCCCCTAATGGATGCGCGGCAGCAGCACCGTGCGGCGATGCAGGATCATCTCGGCGGCGATGCTCACCGCGATCTCCTCCGGCGTCTCGGCCTGGATGGGCAGGCCGACGGGCATGTGCACCTGCGCGATCTCCTCGTCGGAAAAGCCCGCCTCGGCGAGCTGGGCGCGCACGAACGCGGTCTTCTTGGCGCTTCCGAGGCATCCCAGATACGTCGGGCGGCACGCCAGCGCCTGCGCCACGACCTCGCGGTCGCTCTTGTGGCCGGACGTCGCGCAGACGACGAAGTCGCGCGGCCCGATGGAGCAGAAGTCCCCGATGCTGCCGTAATCGACCAGGCGGCGCTCGACTGTCGCGGGCATGAGGCCCTCCTCGAGCATCTCGGGCCGGTCGTCGCAGGCGACGACGGCAAAGCCAGTCGCCGCGAGCGTCGAGGCGAGCGCGCGGCCCACGTGACCGCAGCCGAAGATGTAGGTGTAGCCCTCGGGGCTGATGGGCTCGAGGTAGCGCTCGCCGGAGATCCCCGCCTTGATGTCGGCCTGGCGCTCCGGGAACACGATGGACGCCGGGACCGAACCCGCAACGGCGCGCTTGGACCCCTCGCCGTGCTCCGTGGAGCCTGCCGCCCCCTCGCCGAACACCGAAAGGTCGAATGAGAGCACGCCCTCGCTGCGCTCGGCCAGGATGCGTCGCTCCTGCACGAAGACGTCGCGCAAAGACGCATCGACCAGCACGTGGCACAGCGTGACCGCTCCCCCGCAGATCATGCCGGTATCGCTCTTCTTTCCGCCGATCGTGTAGCGGACCAGGCAGCTCTGCCCGGCATCGAGCAGGCCGCGCGCATCGGCCATCGCGATGTTCTCGACGCTGCCGCCGCCGACCGTGCCCAGAGCCGACCCGTCGGAGAACAGCGCCATCCATGCGCCCGCCGAGCGTGGCGCCGAGCCGTGCGTCTGGGCGACAAACGTCAGCTCAGCCGGCTCTTGCGCATCCAGCGCCCCCAGCAGGCGGTCAACGATCTCAATCTTGTTCATAGGTCTATCCTTTGCGGTTGAATGCCCGGAAACGGCGCCGAAGGTGTGTCCCCTTCATGCAAACATGCACGCCGAAGGTACGTCCCCCTTGTGCAATAACGCACGCGAAAGGTACGTCCCCGTCATGCACGGAAGTGGCAGAGGGCCTCCAGGACGCCGCCGCCCACGGCGGTCGCCTTGTCCGAAACGGTCTTGACGAACGACGCGTCTCCGCGCGGATCGATGTCGCCCGCCTTCATCCCCTTGAACGCGGGCACGCCGGGCGCCAGCAGGCCGCGCAGCACGCCGTCGATCGTGGCGAGCATGGGCTCGCCCGCCACGCGCCCGACCACCTCGCCCGCCGTGACGATGTCGCCGATCTCGCGGACGCACTCGAACGGGCCGTCGGCGGGGCTCCGCAGCACGCGCTTCGCCCCCACGCCGGCGATGATGCCGGGAACACCCGTGTTGGCGATGGGCGAGCCGGTGTAGAGCACGCGGCCCAGATAGTGGCCGCGCTTGGTCTCCACCGCCGCATGGCAGTCCTCGCCCGCGGTGAAGCCGGGGCCCACGCCGATGACGATGGGCGCCATGTCCATCGTGGTGCCGAGGTTGCGCTTGGCGAGGATGGCGTCGACGACCGCGTCGGGCGCCAGGTCCGCCACGAGCTCGGCGTCGGGATCGACCGCGACCGCGACCTCTCCTTGCTCCATGATCGCACGCAGCTCGTCGGGGGTTGCGCCCAAGCTGGCGCGCACGTCCTCGACGCACGCGCTGCCGCACCGGATGGCCTCGGAGAACGCCACGGTGCGCCGGATGCATGTGGGCTCGGCGATATCCGCCATGACGACCGAGATGCCGGCGCGGTGCAGGCGCAGCGCGATGCCGGTCGCCAGGTCGCCCGCCCCTCGAATGAATGTCAACATGCCTGTTTCGTCCTTTCGCTTATCAGATGCCGCCCGCGCCGTTGCATCCGTGGTACCGTGTCCCACAAACCCCGTAGGCAGGGAGGACCCATGAGCGACATCACGACTCTCGTCGATATCCTGGAGCCGATTCGCGGCATCACCGCCGTGATCGGGGGCGGCGGCAAATCGACGCTGCTCGCACGCGGCGGGCGCGCCCTCTCGCAGCGCGGGCACCGCGTGGCGCTCGCCACCTCGACCCATATGCTTCCCGTAGACGGCCTCGCCTATGCCGCGACGCTCGAAGAACTCGCCCCGGAAGCGCGCAGGGCCCCGCTCATCCAACTCGGATGCCTGGAGGCATCGACCGGCAAGCTCACCGCGCCGGCCGAGCCCTGGGACTCGATCGCCGCGGCCGCCGACTACGTTCTCGTCGAGGCCGACGGGTCGCGCGGCCTGCCGTTCAAGGCGCACAGCGAGCGCGAGCCCCAGATTCCGAGCGGCTGCGCCCGCGTCATCTACGTCGCGGGCGCGACCGGGTTCGGCCTGCCCATCTACGACGTCGTGCACCGCCCCCAGCTCTTCCGCGATCTGCTCGGCGTGGCGATCGACGAGCCGGCGTCGCCCGAGCTCATCGCGGCGGGCATCGTCGCCGAAGGACTCGTGGGCATGCCCGACGACCTCGTGATCGTCAACCAGGCCGAACGCCCGGGCGCCCAACGAGATGCCCGTGCGCTCGCCGCGGCGCTCACGCCGCTCATCGACTGCCCGGTCTTCGCCGGAAGCCTGCGCGACGGCGAGCTCGTCCGCCTCGCGTAGGCGTCAGGCGGCCTCAGCCGGCGCATCCGCCATCGGGGACGGATGCACGCGGCAGGTACGTCCCCGATGATGCACGTCCGGGCTATCCGCGCTCGACGTATCGGCCCGGCTTCTCGCCGGTCGGCTCGCCATCGCGCGCCGCGAGCACGCCGTTCACGTACACCAGGCGCGCGCGGCCGTGAGCCTCGAGGCCTTCATAGGGCGTGTAGTCGACCGCCTGCTGCTGCGTCGCCGCCGAGATGGTCCACCGCGCCGCGGGATCCCACACGCAGATGTCGGCGTCAGCGCCCTCGGCGAGGCGCCCCTTGGCGGGCCACATGCCGAACACCCGCGCCGGGCCCTCGCTCATGAGATGCATGAGCTCCATGGGTCCAAGCTGCCCCTCGAAGCTCGTCGCCATGACGGCGGGGCGGTGCTCGATGCCCGGGCCCCCGTTGGGAATGCGGGTGAAGCTGTCGCGCCCGCGATCCTTCTGGCCGTGAAGGTTGAAGGAGCAGTGGTCGGTCGCGATGGAGTCGACCTCGCCCGCCAGCACGGCCTCGCGCAGGGCGGCGATATCGGCCGGCTTGCGCAGCGGCGGGCTCATCACGTACTTGGCCCCCGCGAACCCGTCGTCGCCCTCCTCCAGGTACCTCGTGTCATCGAGCGTGAGGTACTGCGGGCACGTCTCGACGAAGATGCCCTGCTGGCCGCGGGACCGCGCCGCACGGATGGCGTCGAGGCCGAGGCGCGTGGACAGGTGCACCACGTTGACCTTGGCGCCCGCGATGTTCGCGAGATACAGCAGGCGGCTCACCGCATCGGCCTCCGCCTCGGCGGGACGCGACAGCGGGTGGCCCTCCGGGCCCGTGACGCCCGCCGCCAGCACCTCGCGCTGCAGCTCGTTGACGATGTCGCCGTTCTCGCAGTGCACGCACAGCACGGCGTCCAGATCGCGCACGCACTCCAGGCACTGGAGGGTCTCCGCGTCGGTCAGGCGCAGGTGGTCGTAGGCGAGGTACGTCTTGAACGAGCTCACGCCCGCCTCGCGCATGCGCCGCATCTGCGCCGCGCTGTCCTCGCCCCATTCGGCGATGGCCATATGGAATCCGTAGTTCGCCGTGCACGTGCCGTCGGCGCGCCTGTGCCATTCCGCAAGCGCCTCGTCCATGGTCACGCCGCGGTCGGCCGTGGCGTAGTCGACGACGGTCGTCGTGCCGCCGCAGGCGGCCGCACGCGTACCGGTCTCAAAGCTGTCCGCGGTCCAGTCCATGCCGGTCCAGCACTGAAGGTGCGTATGGGCGTCGATGAAGCCGGGAAAGATCCAGCACCCCGCGGCGTCCTCGACCGTATCGTCGGCCCCGGGCTCTATGCTCGCCGCGATGCGGGCGATCTTGCCTCCATCGAGGGCGATGTCGCCGCGCCGCAGGCCTTCGGGGCACACCAGGGCCCCGCCTTTGATGATGATCATGTGCCAAGCTCCTTTCTTGTTCGGTTCGCGCATGTCGTGTCAGCTCCCGGATGCGCGCTGCCCGCGAGCGCGCATCCGGCAACCGGCCCGAAGCGCCAGCCCCCTATCCCGCCATGCCCTCCAGGGCGCGGCAGACGGCCGCAAGGTCCTCCGGCGTGTCCACGTCCATCAGCTCCTCGGCGCGCATCGCCTCGACCGTAGACACGTCCACGGCCCCGCAGCGCAGAAGCGAGGAGCCCCCGTCCTTGCCGGCAAGGCCCATGAGCGCGCCGAAGCATGCGCGCGGGAACAGCACCGGGCTCGCGGGAGCACCCTGCCATGCCAGGCGCCATGCGCGCGCCGAGTCGCCCTCGAACGCCCGCGCGAGCGCCTCGTAGCTCGCAGGCGACACCAGCGGCTGGTCGCCGGGAACGAACAGGCAGCCGTCCCAGCGCGCGGCGCCCGCCGCCAAACCGGCTCGGACTGAATCGCTGCGAAACCCTCCCTCGTGCAGGGCCACCGGCACCCCGGGCGCCATGCCGTCGAGCACGCGCGCGACCTCGGGCCAGCGCGTGGAGACGACGACCTCGAAGCGCGCCGCGGGCACCGAGCGCACCGTGCGCACGACCAGCGGCACCCCGCCCGCATCGGCGAGCAGCTTGTTGCGCCCCGCGCCGGCGATCCTGGCAAAACGCCTGCCCTCGCCCGACGCCATGATCACGCACCCGATCCGCATCCTGCACCTCCGTCCGCCGCGGCCCGTCCCGTCAGGCCCCGCTTCCACCATAGCAAAATGGGATGCCCCGCAGGGCATCCCATTGGAAGGAGAGGTATCCGAACCTTATGCGCGCGCGATCGTGGTGCCGGTCTTGCCCGCAAGGCCGTCCGCCGCCTTCTCGAGCAGCGTGATGAGCGACGTGCGCCCCTCCTTGCTCTCGACGAACGCGGTGGCAGCCTGGACCTTGGGCAGCATGGAGCCGGTGCCGAACTCGCCGGCCTCGCCGAGCTCGTTGGCGCGCTCGGGCGTCAGCGTGTCCAGCCACTCCTCGTGGTCGGTGCCGAAGCCGATGGCGACCTTCTCGACCGCCGTCAGGATGACGAGCGAGTCGGCGTCGAGCTGCTCGGCGAGCTTCTCGGCCGCGAAATCCTTGTCGATGACCGCTGCCGCGCCCTTGAGGTGATGGCCCTCGGTCGGGATGACGGGGATGCCGCCGCCACCGCAGCAGACGACCACGTGATCGGACTCGACGAGCGCGGAGATGGTGTCGAGCTCCACGATCGAGACGGGCTTGGGGCTCGCCACGACGCGGCGGTAGCCCTTCTTCTCGTCGTGCATGAAGTCGTAGTCGCGCTCGCGCGTGAGCTTGTCGGCCTCCTCCTCGCTCATGAACGGGCCGATGGGCTTGGTCGGGTTCTCGAACGCCGGGTCGGCGGGGTCGACCTGGATCTGGGTCAGCACGGTGGCGACGCCCTTGTTCATGCCGCGGTTGAGCATCTCCTCGCGCAGGGCGTTCTGCAGGTCATAGCCGATGTAGCCCTGGCTCATGGCGCCGCACACCGACAGCGGGCAGGGGATGTACTTCTCGGGATCGGAGCGCGTGAGCTCGGCCATCGCGTTGGCGATCATGCCGACCTGCGGGCCGTTGCCGTGCACGATCACGACCTCGTTGCCCTCCTCGATGAGGTCGACGATGGCGCGCGCGGTGATCTTGACCGCAGCCATCTGCTCGGGAAGATTGGATCCCAGCGCATTGCCACCAAGGGCAACAACAATACGACGAGACATGAAAATCACCTTTCACGATGTGCTTTAAAACTGCAGCAGCGCCCGGGCGCGGCAGAGCGCACCACCCGGGCGCTGCGGCCACGAGAGAGGACAAAGGGTATGTCCGCTTCATGCGGGCTTTACCTGCAAGATCGAGAAGGCATGGGGAGAAAGGAGCAAACCCATGGCGGAGAGGGAGGCAAATGAGCACAACCTTGCAGGTAAAACCCGCATTGCGGGTTCCGGGACGGCCCCTTCTGAGCAGGAGCCGTCCCAAAGATGGGCGATTACGCCTGGTACCAGCGATCCTTGCCGGCAGCCTCGAGAGCCTTGAGGGTCTCGACGGGGTTCTTGCACTTCTGCAGGAAAATCATGGCCGCGATGGCGTAGGGCTTGTACGAGGCCTCCTTGTACATACCGACGCGGTGATCCTCGAAGACGTCAGCGTCGACCTCGCCGTGCTCGCAGGACAGGCCGGAGATGTCGGCCGGCAGCGGATGCATGTAGATGGTCTCCTGGCCGTGAGCGGTCTTCTCCATGAGCTCGCGGGTGGTGCACCAATCCTGGTGAGTGGCGTTCTGGGCCAGCAGCTCCTTCTCGAGCGCCTTGATGCCCTCGTCATCGCCCTCGGCGTAGAGGTTGGTGCGCTTCTCCATGGCGGCGTAGGGAGCCCAGCTCTTGGGGATGACGATGTCAGCGCCCTCGAACGCCTCCTCCATGCTGTGGGTCTTCTTGAAGGTGGCGCCGGACTCGGCGGCGAACTTGCCGGCGATGTCCACGAGCTCGGGCATCAGGTCGTAGCCCTCGGGGTGAGCGAGCGTCACGTCCATGCCGAAGCGGGGCAGCAGGGTGATCAGAGACTGCGGGCAGGACAGCGGCTTGCCGTAGGAGGGCGAGTAGGCCCAGGTGACGGCGACCTTCTTGCCGCGCAGGTTCTCGATGCCGCCGAACTCGTTGATGAGGTAGAGGATGTCGGCGGTGGACTGGGTCGGGTGGTCCATATCGGACTGCAGGGACACGAGCGTCGGACGATGGTCGAGCACGCCGTCGGCATAGGACTCGGCCACGGAGTTGGCGACCTCGCGCATGTAGGCGTCGCCCTTGCCGATATACATGTCGTCGCGGATGCCGATGACGTCAGCCATGAAGGAGATCATGGTCGCGGTCTCGCGGACGGTCTCGCCGTGAGCGATCTGGCTCTTGCCCTCGTCGAGGTCCTGGAGCTGCAGGCCGAGCATGTTGGAGCCCGAGGCGAAGGAGAAGCGGGTGCGGGTGGAGTTGTCGCGGAACAGGGAGACGGCCAGGCCGGAATCGAAGATGCGGGTGGAGATGCCGCGCTCGCGCAGGTTGCGCAGGGCGTCGGCGGTGGCGTACAGAGCGCGGAGCTCCTCCTCGGACTTCTCCCAGGTCAGCAGGAAGTCGCTCTCGTACATGCCGGAGTAGTCGAGGCCGGACAGGGTCTCGAGCAGCTCGTTGAACTTCTGGTCCATGGTCATATCCTCTCTCTTTTCGCCCCTGGCGACAGGGCGGCTGATACACGAAGGGAAGCGGACGCGCGGACGCGTCCCTCGGGAGGGTCCGCGCGGCGAAGCATGGGATGAAGCCGCGCGGACACTCCTCGAAATGGGGTCTTACTGGATGTCGTTGTCCGTGGCGCCGGCGCGGAACACGGTCACGTCATCGATCTTCTTGGACTCGTCGTACAGGTTCAGCGCGGCGGTGTAGAGCGCGGCGCAGGTGACGAGGTCCTGCTTGTAGGTGACCTCGTTGGGAGCGTGGGCCTGGCTCTCGGCGCCCGGGCCGAAGCCGACGCAGGGGATGCCGTAGCGGCCCTGGATGGACACGCAGTTGGTGGAGAAGGTCCACTTGTCGGTCAGCGGGCGGCCGGCGCGCTTGTCCATGGACTGCTCGACGCCGATGCGCTTATCGCCGTACAGGGCGTGGTGGGCGTCGACGAGCGCCTGCACGTGGGCGGCGTTCTCGGCGTTGATCCAGGTCGGGAAGTAGGCCTCGGTCTCGTAGACGGTGCCCTTCCAGCTCGGACGGTCGTACATGTACATGGAGACCTCGACGTCGTCGCCGTACTTCTTGACGGCCGGCAGGTTGCGGATCTCGTCGAGGCAGGAGTCCCAGGTCTCACCGGCGGTCATGCGGCGGTCGATGGAGATGGCGCAGGAGTCGGCGACGGCGCAGCGGCTGGGGCTCGTGTAGAAGATCTGGGAGACGGTGCAGGTGCCGCGGCCCAGGAAGCGGGCGTCCATGTAGTGCTCGGGGTTGTACTTGGGGTCGAGCATCTTGACGAGGCCCTTGATGGACGTGGACTCGTCGCAGCCGTTGTTGTTGAGGGCGCGGACATCGGAGATGATGTCGGCCATCTTGTAGATGGCGTTGTCGCCGCGGTCGGGAGCGGAGCCGTGGCAGGAGACGCCGTGCACGTCGACGCGGATCTCCATGCGGCCGCGGTGACCGCGGTAGATGCCTCCGTCGGTGGGCTCGGTGGAGATGACGAACTCGATCTTCTCGCGAGCGTCCTCCGGACCGTCGAAGTACTTGTTGACGATGTACTGCCAGCACATGCCGTCGCAGTCCTCTTCCTGGACGGAGCCGACGACCATGATCTTGTAGCCCTCGGGGATGAGGCCCATGTCCTTCATCATCTTGGCTGCGTAGGTAGCGGAAGCCATGCCGCCCTCCTGGTCGGAGCCGCCGCGGCCGTAGATGACCTCGTCGTCCTCGTAGCCCTCATAGGGGTCGTGGGTCCAGTTGTCGCGGTTGCCGATGCCCACGGTGTCGATGTGGGAGTCGATGGCGATGATCTTGTCGCCCTCGCCCATCCAGCCGATGACGTTGCCCAGACCGTCGACCTCGACCTTGTCGAAGCCCAGCTTCTCCATCTCAGCCTTGATGCAGGCGACGACCTCGCCCTCCTCGCAGGACTCGGACGGATGGGAGATCATGGCGCGCAGAAACGCGGTCATGTCGGGGCCATAGGCCTCAGCAGCCTTCTTGATGGCGTCGAAATCGAGTTCCTTGGTCATTGCAGAAATCCTCTCTCGCATGAGTTGATACACGACTTGCCTTCTCGATGGGGCCTCTCCCCCATCTGGTTTGCACTACTCGGCGGGATACGCGCCGTCCCAGACGACCTTGCGGTAGTTCACCGGGTCGGTGTCGCCCTCGGTCGAGAACATGAGCACGGAGCTCTCGGAGGTGAGACCGATGGCCTCGCGCAGGTCGGCGTACTCATCGGACTCCATGAGCGTCGTGATGAGGCCGGCTCCCACGGCACCGGACTCGCCGGAGATCACGCGGGGGTCGCCGGAGAGCGGGGCGCCGAGCACGCGCATGCCCTTGGCGGCCACCCAGTTGGGGCACGCCACGAAGACGGACACGTGGTTGCGCAGGATGTCCCAACCGAGCGTGTTGGGCTCGCCGCAGGCGAGGCCGGCCATGATCGTGGGCATGTCGCCGTCCACGATGCGGGGCTCGCCGTCGCCGGCAACCGCGCCCTTGTACAGGCACGCGGCCTCGTCGGCCTCCATGACCACGAAGGTCGGCGGGTTATCGGGGAACAGGTTGGTGAAGTAGCCCACCACGGCACCGGCGAGGGAGCCGACGCCCGCCTGGACGAACACGTGGGTCGGACGCTCGACGCCCGCGGCGGCGAACTGCTCGGCCGCCTCGGAGGCCATGGTGCCGTAGCCCTCCATGATCCAGCTCGGGATCTCCTCGTAGCCGTCCCATGCGGTGTCCTGGACGATAACGCCGTTCTCGCAGGCGTCGGCCTCGGCGGCGGCCATGCGGACGCACTCGTCGTAGTTGACGTCCTCGATGGTCACCTGGGCGCCCTCGGCGGCGATGTTGTCGAAGCGGCTCTTGACCGAACCCTTGGGCATGTGGACGACGGCCTTCTGGCCGAGCTTGTTGGCGGCCCATGCCACGCCGCGGCCGTGATTGCCGTCGGTGGCGGTGAAGAAGGTGGCCTGGCCGAAGTCGCGGGCGAGCTCCTCGCTGGTGAGGTAGTCGTAGGTCATCTCAGAGACGGGCTTGCCGGTCTTCTCGGCGATGTAGCTCGCCATGGCGAACGATCCGCCCAGGACCTTGAAGGCGTTGAGACCGAAGCGGTAGCTCTCGTCCTTGACCGCAAGGTTCGCAAGACCAAGGTCTGCCGCCAGGCCATCGAGCTTGGCGAGCGGGGTCACCGAGTACTGCGGGAAGCTCTGGTGGAACGAGCGGGCGGCGCTGACGTGCTCGAGCGACATGATGCCCAGGTGGGCGTCATCGCTTTTAGGCATCTTGTTCGCAACCCATTTGATCTGATCGGCCATGCTGTTGTTCTCTCCTTTTTGGCTCACTTTGCCGGTGTGTGGGATACGCGCTCGCCCTTTTGGCAGTTGTGGCCGACTGGGCTGAACTTTTATCTGAACACCAAACAAAAAGTTTTGCTGACCTAGTTTTACCACAGGGGATAAAGCTGAGTCCAGACAGATTGTTTGGTTTCATAAACGGTTGGAATCTGCCGGTAAACGGTATATTCCTTGGGCATTTGTGCTCTAACTATATTTATGTCAGGATATACCTAACAAAAAGTTTGGAAGGAGGTTACATGTCCCCAGCGCAGATTGAGTTCTATCGCCGTCTTGCCAAGGGTCTTGCCCTTCAGTTCGGCCCCAACTGCGAGATCGTCATCCATGACTTGGAGTCCGACGATCTCGACCATTCCATCGTGGCGATCGAGAACGGGCACGTGTCTGGGCGCCATCTGGGTGACGGCCCCAGCCATGTAGTCCTCGAGGCGCTCCACGACGCGCCCGACAAACTTGAGGACCGCCCGCCGTATCTCACCAAGACGTCGGACGGCAAGCTCCTGAAGTCGAGCACCATCTTCATCCGCAACGACGCCGGCTGGCCGTGCGGGATCCTGGCCATCAACTTCGACATCACGCTGATGACGGCGTTTTCCGGCACGCTGGCCTCGCTCATCGGCACCGGTGAGCACAACGAGCCGGAACCCATCGCCAAAAACATCGGCGACCTGCTTGACGACCTGTTCAGCGAATGCGAGCAGATGATCGGAAAGCCAGCCGCCCTCATGACGAAGGAGGAGCGCGTGCGGGCCATCGGCTACCTCGACCAGCGCGGCGCGTTCCTGATCAGCAAGTCCAGCCAGAAGGCATGCGACTTCTTCGGGATCTCCAAGTACAGCTTCTACAGCTACCTGGACGAGGCCAAGGCCGCCTCGGACGATGGTCAGAAGTAGCGAAACCGCACATACGCGCGGCAACAGGCGGGGGCGGGGCTCGATATGAGTCCCGCCCCCGCCTGCTTTTGGTACGCATACCATGGTATTGGGGTATTGTTGACGAACCTGGAGCGTTCGGGCTCCGGTGCGCATCAATTTGGTATCAAGTTCGCGTATATCAGCCTGATTGGACAAAACGGACCAGCCGTTGACCTGCGGTTTTTATGATACGCTCGAGATGCGCCGGACCGCTCTCCCCGCCTCGTGGACGATCGGGGCTTGAAATGGCCCGATCATTGATACCAAATCTTCTTGTTCTCGCGAACAGATGCCCGATTGCCCGCCGAATCCGCTTCGCGCTCGGCGAACGCGACGCCGAGCACCGCGATGAGCAGCGGGGCGGTGAAGATGAGCGCGCAGGCGTAGCGTGCATCGTACATGGGCGACAGCACGACGCTCGCCATGCTCAACAGCACCGGCATCATGATGGGCAGCCAGCGGCGCATGCGGCAGATGAACAGCCACAGGGCGAACAGCGGAATCCAGATCACATACGGCGGGCAGGTCATCGCCAGCCCGATGACCGGGATGTCCACCCAGGCGTCCCAGACGTCGCGAGCGGCTTCGCGCAGGCTCTCCAGCTGCCAGGGCCGGCGCAGCAGGCTCGTGCCGTCATGGTCCTCGTCCCATGTCTCGATGCGCAACTGGATGGGCTCGGACGGGGACGCGAAACCCGAGAGCATCGAGAGCGTCGCCTCCACGTAGACCTCGGGATGGCGCAGGCCCTGCGCGGCCCAGACCTTGAGGTACTCCTGGATCTGCTCGTCGGTGGCGCTCGCGTTGTACTCGTACTTCACCGAATCCGCCCACTCGGGCTGGTAGCGCTCGTTCAGCGTGTCCACCACCAGCACGTCGTCGATGGCGCGACGCTCGCTCGCGCCCATCTCCACCCCATGCAGGGCGACGTAGCGCGCGGTCTGCTGGAACAGCGTGCCGAGCATCTCCTGACGTCCGCCGGGAACGACGTCGAGCGTGGGGAACACCACGTTCGGCATAACGCCCCACATGAGGACGGCGGAGAGCGCCGCGGGCACCAGGCTTCTCCACCACACGCGGCGGTACACGACCGCGTAGATAACCATGGTCGGGATCACGATGTAGATACCCGTCTTCTTGGTGAGGGCGAGCAGCAGCGCCAGCACGATGTTGCCAAGAAGGAACGGCACGGACCGCAAGGCGTCGCCGCGCGTGTGGACCACCGCGATCGCCATGGTGAACCACGCGACGTAGATGCCCGAGAACAGCATGTCCTTGATCACCACAGGCGCATAGCCACCGAACACCGGGACCACGCAGACCGTCGCGAACAACCCAATCGTCAGGCCGCGCGGCGCGCCGATATGGCGCAGGTAGGCGAAGGCGACCGAAAAGGCGATGGCGGTCCCCAGCGCCTGCAGCACGGAGAAGATGAAGATGCCGGCGTTCCATGAGCCGGTCAGCTGATCGCTCGTATAGGCGAACCAGCCGTACAGCAGCGTGTCGAAGATGGGATGGTGGTCGCTGAACTGCGCATATGCGCGCCTGCCGGGCACCGCCCACAGCTCGGCGCGCACCTCGTCCCCGCGCGGATAGAACTGCGTGATCTGGTAGTAGGTGTCGTAGATCATCGAGCCCGGGTAGAACGCGACGATCCAAAACGACCAGCAGAGCATGAGGATGAGCGCCGCGAAGACGACGGCGCGGAAGCGCCAGGAGAACACGAGGCGATCGACGGTGGCGGCAAGGCGGAAGGCGACCGCGCGCGGGCCCGACTGCGCGATTGGAGCGGGCGGGCGGGAGATGCGCCTCAGGGCCATCGCGAGCAGGGGAACGATGATGGCCGCCGGAATCACGATGCCCACGGTCGCGAGCGGCACCAGCTCGTCAAGCGAGCCCCGGAACCAGCCGTCAGACGCAAGCGCGGAAGCATAGACCCCAAGAAACGTCGCAAAGACGATGAACGCCAGCATGAGCAGCACGCACGGTGCGTAGCGAAGCGCGCGCTGGGCACACGACGAAAGCGCGCGCTGATCGGACTTGCGTTGTATCTCAGCCATGGGCATCCTTGACGATATGCAGAGGTAATCTGCGCTGCAGTATAGCATTGGGCGAGGTCCAGCCGCAGTTCGCACGAAGCTCGCAGGCAGCTCGCCCCGTCCTGCTTGTCGCCGCGCCCACCCCCGTGGCGCTCACCGGCACCGGGGCGGCAATCTGGTGTTGCCGCCCCGGCGCTCCAGGATTCCTGCCGCACCCCCGCCCTCCACTTTTTCATGAATTACAGAGGGGCCGAACGAGCGTTTCCCCAGGTATCTATTGTTTGACCCCATGCATTTTCATGAATAAACGACGGGATGGACACAAGAGCACGGCGCGCAGAGGACAGGAAGCCCTCGACCTACTCGCTAAACGGCCACTCCCCTGCTGCCAAGGCCTCGATGGCCGCCGCCACCGCATCGTCCTCGCAGCAACCGATATGCCAGCGAGCAGCAGCCTTCGCCTCGGGCGTCGCATTGCCCACGGCGACCGCGTGGCCGGCAACCGAAAACATCGTCAGGTCGTTGCCCGCATCGCCGAAGACCACGACCTGGTCGGGAGTGATGCCGAGATGGTCGCACAGGGTGAGCAGGGCGCTGCCCTTGTTCCAACCTGTCGGCATGATGTTGGCGTACCCGACCATGGGGATATCGAAATCAAGCCCATCGACCCCGTCGTTCAAGCGGGCGACGAACGCCTCGGTCCCCGCCATGTCGGCATCGATGAAGATATTCGCCTTGAGGACGTCCTCGGCGGGCAGTGCGTCCGCGGGCACGCATGCGCAGGCGTACGCCGGGGTGATCCGGGCGAGCACGTCGCGGTCGCCGGCGACGAGCTGCGGCGTCGTGCCGTCAAAGGCCAGCAGGCCCGCGCCCGGCGTGTCGCGCACGATGTCGAGCGCGCGCTCGAGGGCGGCGATCGGAAGACGGTGCTCACAGATCTTCTCGCCCGCGCAGTAGACCTCCAGGCCGTTGGTGGCGATCGCCGTCTGGCAGCACGCGGCGTCCCCTCGGAAGAACGGCGCTATTTGCACCAGGCCGCGCCCGCTCGCAGGACCGGCCATGATGCCGGAGTCCAGCGCGGCGCGGAACGCAGCGACGGTGCGCTGGGACACCGTCGATGCGCCCGCAGGCATGATTGTTCCGTCGATATCGGAAAGGATGAGCTTGATGGCGCTCGCCTGCATGATTCACCTGCACTTTCCCGGTAATACTTAGGTGGCCATCCGCGAATGCCACGGCCATTGTACGGCAACGCACGGCTCTCCCCTTCTGCGCACATAAGTCGAAACACGGCCTGGGGGGATGCGGTCGAGTGTCTCCGTGTGCCGCGGCTTTGCGAAGGAACCGATGCGCCTGCGCTACGAGGTGGACGCAGCTGGCCCGCGGCGACGCCGTCCGAGCGCGCGTGCGCCAGGAAGACACCCCGGGTGCATAGCGCAAGAAACTTGGTATGCGGAACAATGAGCGCTACCATGTCGTCGCGTATCATCCATCATGTATGAATCTGTCCCCGAATGCGCAAAGGCGGCCTGTCATGAAAACGTCCACGTTCGTCGGCAACCTCATCTTCTGGATCGCCATCGCCGCCGTGTGCGGCGTTTTTGCCGCATGGTACTACACGACCGACGTCGCCACCGTGACCGCCGCTGCCGCCGAATCGAGCTGGACGCTCGTCGGAACCATCGCCGCCACGCCCCTGCTGCTCTATGCGATCGGCGCCATCATCGGCCTCGTCGTCATCAAGATCGGCAAATTCCGCATCAACCAGTCCCTCAAATCGCACGCGTTCATCGTGGCGAGCCTTATCCTCGCGCTCATGATCGCCGGCATCGCCCCCGTCATCGCGCTCGGCCCGACCTCCGGCTACTCCATGCCGACACTGCTGCTCTCCTACGCCGGTGTCTATGCGGCGCCCGTGTTCCTCATCATCGGCGCTGCGTATTCGGTCGGGATCGCGCCGGCGAAGTAGGTACGCAATGGGGCGGGCTTGATGGATCCTCGACCATCCCCTACGGCGAAGCCTCAAACCGAAAGGCCCCTCTTCCGCGCAAGGAGGGTGACGTCTTCGACAAGCGCCTCCCTACCCATGGCGTGAAGCACATCGTAACTCGGATACAGATATCCGCTCACGATGTCCACGCTTTCAAGGAGACGGTACGTTTCAGCGGTCGATTTACCCCATTCCCTCGCAACATGATTGAGCAACCAGACGACGAAGAAGATCGCATCATTTTTGCTCTGGGCCATATAGTCTCCTTCGCAGCCCGTCTGTTCATTACACCAGCCTGTTAAGAATCCCATCAGAAAAGAGGCCTCTGAAACCTTTACTGAGGGCAGCCTCAATCGGCCGTGCGGTCATAAACGAGCACCTTGTCTCTCATAATCGGATGGAACAGTTTTCCGAGCTGATCTGGGGCAACGGCAGTCACGCAATCGGTGGGACACTTCAGCGCATGTCTTAATTCCGTCTGGATGTCCACGTATTCCGTCATGGGGATATCGAAGTTATCCCTGTCGAGAATGATCCAGAGGTCGACATCGGACAGCTCGTTGAAGTCGCCGCGCGCATACGAACCGTAGACGTACGCTTTCTCAACGCACGGATGCGAAGCGCACACGGGTCGGATAAGTTCGGCTATGGCGCGATGCGCTCGCTCCCTCATGGAAACTTCATCCGCTGCGCTCATCTTGATCCCCCGTCCTTTTACCTCGTCACATCGTACTTATACCATGCTCGAGCCGAAGACAGCCCCACCACTTCAACATCCGTTTGTCGCCTCTCGCTTGAGCTAAACGTTCTCAACACCATCAGTATCCCAGTAGCGAATTGCGCTCATCGACAAGGGCAATCGCGCATCCTCCAAGCAGCAACGCACCGCAAATGACCGCAGTGAGTTCGGTTGAGAGACCATTCGCTATCATGGGAATAAACAAACCGCCTCATGCCGCGTTGGCCGCGGATCCTTTCGAGAAAGGCTTCATCGATGTCGAACACCGTATGGGGAATCCACTGCAAAGACGAGAAGCTCATGCTCCAGGGCAACGTCATGACGATCGGGTGGGAGGACTTCGGCAACCTCTCCTCCCCCGCTGCCACGCGCGACGCCTTCAAGGAGCACTACGCCAAAACCTACCCGGATGCCAGCAAGGGGCAGATCGCCACCTGCGCCGGCGTGCTCTACCGCTTCGCGCATGAGGTCAACGTCGGAGATTACGTCGTCTTCCCGTCGAAGTCGGACCGGAGCATCAACATCGGCATCATCGAGGGCGAATACGAATATGTGGGCGACGGCGTCCTCTACCCTAACCGACGCAAGGTGAAATGGCTCAAGCACATCCCCCGTCTCTCCTTTTCCCAAGGAGCCCTGTACGAGCTGGGATGCGTGCTGAGCCTCTTTCAGGTGAAGAACTACGCGGACGAGTTCCTCGGCGCGATCGAGAAGGGCTTCAGCGCGAAGCACCTGATGGATGACGACGTCGACGAGACCGTCGGCACGACGGCGGACGAGATCATCGAGTCGACGCGCGACTTCATCCTGAAGGAGCTGAGCCGGAACCTCAAGGGATACGCCCTCGAGGAGTTCGTGGCGAACCTGCTCGACGCGATGGGCTACCGCACCACCGTCTCGCCCCAGGGCGGCGACAGCGGCATCGACATCACCGCCTACAAGGACGAGCTGCCCCCAAGGATCCTCGTCCAGGTGAAGAGCGGCGGCGGAGACATCAAGGAGAGCACCATCCAGTCGCTCAAGGGCGCCATGCGCGAGGGCGACTACGGTCTGTTCGTCACCCTGTCCAACTACACCAAGAACGCCCGGAAGTACCTCGAGAACACACCCATCATCCGCGGCGTGAGCGGCAGCGAGCTGGTGGACCTGATCCTCAAGTACTACGAGCTGCTGGACGGCAAGTACCGGCGGATGATCCCCCTGAAGAAGGTGTACATCCCCGTACCGAAGAACGAGTAGAGCGAGCTGCCGAGGCGCAACGGAGGAGCTACATGCAGGCCGCCCTCAGACGAGGTCGAACTCGGGCTCGAGCAGGTTCTCCATGCGGCAATGCAGTGTGCGAGCCAGACGCTGGAGCACCTGGCCCCGCGCGTGGTTGATATCCTTGTTGCGCTGCTCGTACATCTGTATCGACCGAAGACCCACCCCTGAGAGCTCGGCAAGCTCCCGTTGGGTGAAGCCGTGCGCGTCGCGCAGACGGGCGAGATTCGTCATCGGGAAGCGCTTGCGCCATCGCTCGGCCACGAGCGCCGCGACACGCTGCTCGGACGCCTCGTGCCACGGATGATAGAGCGGGACGAGTTCCTCGAACGGGAGAGCGGCAAACAACAGGCGAAACGGCTGCGCCAGACGCCACTGGACATAGGCGGCGACCCATCCGGCCCAATACTCGGGCGTGCGGTCGATCCGGAACGACGGCTCGGTCATCTTATCCGGTTCGGCATAGCCGAGGCTGCAGCTCACATCCCAGAACAGCTCGACGCCGGAGCGCCCCGACACTACCCACGGGGCGCCGCGTTCAAACTGGCGGGCCTGGGGACTCGCCGCAAAGACGTCGGCGATCTCCGCCGCCTCGGCACCGTAATCGTTGATCGCATAGTCGAAAAAGCCGCCCAGGCACCCCATCGCGTCCTCGAGATACAGCACGTCATAGGCAGGCTGCAGCGCATCATGAGCAGAACAGGCGCTCGTCATGCGGATCGACCTCCTCCCTAATGATGTCGCGCACGTAGAGCCCATCGCGATCAAACCGGGCTGCCAGCGTCTGGTACTGCCCACGCGCCCTTGCATCGCGCTCCATGCGCTTCTGGCCATATATATCGCAGGAAACGGAGTCGGCGCGCTGGAAGCTCAGAGCCTGAAACGCCTTCGGGCTCTTAAGCACCACCTGCTCACCGAGCTCACCCAACCTCATTGCTTGAGATAGCTGATTCACAGAGATCGTGTTGTTGAGGAAAGCGCGTGCAAAGGAGAAGTAGGAATCGTCCGCCCGATACCCGCGAATCAGATCATACGCCGCGATATCTACAAGAAAATGGTCAAGAAGGTATGAGCGCGCTTCCTTTGCGACGGCATTCGAAAGATCGACGACACGATGCGCCAGGAGAAGGGCCAGCCACGTGAGGACCGAATAGCCCGAATCCGACAAGTCGAGCACGCGAAGATCCTCCGTCTTGAGCTCATATCTATTAGCGAAGCCGTCCTCGTCGCCCGGACAAGCCCACTCCCTTGCCAGCTCCTCATGCTCGGTGCAATAAAAACCGGGGCCGTAATCGTTGTGGGGACGACACAACTCAAGACGAGGCCTTTTCACAACGCAAGGCGAACCGTGCCACAGAATCACATCTACCTCCTCACTACTATCACTAAAGTGATAGTACCCTTATAGTGCCAGAAGTAGACTCTGGGATAATTGCCAACGTTCAAGTATTGTTATGCCATTAGAGCCAGCAATCAAACAGGCCGAAGAATTGATAATGCGCCGCGGTCAAGAAACCCGGTAACACATGCATATGGCGACTACAACTAACACTAGTGGAGCACAGGCTCTGCAATGTGGCGAGAAATCAACCACGGAGAACGTTCTCACGAAGATGGATTAGTTGTAAAACAATCTCAAAACCCAAACGGAAATACCACTGGAAGAATTGTTGCTGACAATCAAGTACACAGGCATAAGCCCCGATGAGATTGCTAAGAATCGTCACGCCCATCAATAGCAGAATGCTCTTCCTTACTCAAGCCTCTCTTATCTTTAATCAAGTCTAAGGTTTCTTCCATCTTAGTTATACAGCGAAATTGCGCCCTCTTAAACTGTTCGATGTCATCATCTCGTTTCTTCTTTACACCAGCAGCCACGCCTCCAATGATCTTGTCAAGACGAGAATGATCAAGTTCAAGCGCTTCCAATTGAACGTCAACAAAGGCATGGTAACGACGGACTTGCTCCTTGAACGCAATGGACAGGTATTGAAAAACCTCTTCCAACCACAGACGCTCCGATTCCGAAGGATGTCCCCAATCTATACGCTTTATTTCGTTTTGTATCTTTTCGAGACCACTGGTGCACTTTTCAGCCGACTTTTCGGCTGTCCTAGTATTATATCTTAAATTAATTCCCATTATTAATGCTCTAATAAATACTTTAATTCGTCTTACTATGGATGAGACAAAAAATATGGTGATGTCGACCAGCATTCCGCACAGCAAACAGCCAGCAAACAACACAATTGCAACTCTATAGAGAACCTGTGGGTTTAATTCTCCACTCAAAACGGCATCGACCATCATCATTACGTACCAAAGGCAGAATAGAGTTGTCATGGGAAATTCTTTAATGCAGTATAATATTCTATTTTTTGTATTCGTTTTTTTCTTAATTTTGCTTACTATATGATCGCGAATCTGATCCATCACTTCCGGATCGATCCCCTCAATTAACTCAACCGCATGAAGCAGGTCGATTTCTTTGTCGATTCTTCTATGCCAATCATAATCTGCAATTTTGTTTATTGCTTTATATAGACTGTATATAATAACAAAACTAATTACCGCCGGCAGAAATGTCTGCAAATTCCCAGCGCTATTCGAGGCAACCCACTCAATAAAGTCGAGGAACTGAGTCATATGATATGCATCTCCCAGGCCAATCCTTTCTTATAGATTGTCTAATATTAGTATAAGAAAATTGCGCAGCCGATTCGCTATTTCTAGAATCTCTCGCATTCTTTTTCTCGCTTTGTTTGCGCCCCAACTAGGGGCGGGTAGACTGGACCACAGGCGCAGCCTGTATCCCTCTTCGCATTATTAAAGAGGATATAATAAGCCTCTGCCTGAAAACGGGCAATCACTCTATACACACCCCCTCAGCCAGAAGAAACCTGGATGCAATCACATCGAGTTGCGCTCGAATGCCCTCGAACGGTTGTGCCAGGTCGAGTGTTCGGACTGCGATGGTGTTGCTGCTCAGTGAGAACTCCTCATCCGGCACGGCCTCCTCATCCGTCTTGGCGTACAGGAGCATCCCCGCAACGGGAGGCGCGCCGGCGGGACGTGCCGCCTGGGCGTTCTTCACGTACGAGAACATCTGGTACAGGTTTCCCGAATGGTACGTCCACGCACCGTAGTTGCGCTGCATGCTGTGCGTGTAGTACTTGGCGTCGATGATGAGCACCCGCTCCCCCGCTCGCAGCGTCACATCGGTCTGCATGACGGGAAGCGCCGGCGGGACCTCGCCGTCCACGCACCAGGGAATCTGCTCTGCTCGGGCGGACAGGTTGGGGTGCTCCGCGCGGTAGTACTCGAGGATGAACTTCTCGTACAGTCGATGCATCGCCTGGTCGTCCAGCACGCTGCGCAGCCTTTGGCCGCCCTCCGACCTTGCCTGAAGGGCGCCATCGATCGCCAGTCGGCACACGAACATGATCATACGGGACGTGCTGTCGGCGCGGCCGGACACCATACGCCAATTGATATGGCGAACGTCGAGATCCGCCACCTCGGCAAAATACATCGACAGCGACCGCAGCCGTTTGCGGTACCGCGCATCGACGGAAGAGCAACGGACCAGAAGCGACATGGTCGCCTTGATGATCCGGTTCTCGGGGCAGTCCACCGAGTACTCGTCATACTCGCAGACGAGCTGCCGGCGCAGCGGTGCCTGCGAGGCGACCGTGGCCGTCACGTCCACCTTGCCGCGCAGAGCGGACATGGCCTCGCGGCGCGTCCGGTAATCGCGCTTGACACCCTGCTTGAGCCGCAGCTCCACCGCGTGGCAGAGGATAGCGGCGCATAGCTCTAGCGAGTTGTCGAAATCCTCTGAGGCCAGCCGCTCGAACCCGCCCGACCGTAGGGACCGGAACGCGTAGGCCAGCATGTAGTAGACGTTTCGGATAGGAATCATGGCGCGCTACCCGGCGGATACGGAACCCTTGAGCAGCTGCTCCCAATGGCCCACCTTGTCGGGCTCATCGAACCAGTACTCGCGCAGCAGGGGCACGAGCTCGTAGTCGACGATTCCGGCAAGGCGGGAGCCGAGCGACGGGTCTTCCGCATCGAGCCCGCAGAAGAAGCTGTGCCCGATCCGGTACCCGCGGCCGAGCGACTCGTCGGATGCGATCGCGTCGTTGAGCTGGCGCACGCATGAGACCAGCTTATCGAACACGGGGCTGGCGAGGGACTTCTGGTACTGACGGAAACCGGGCGTGTCGAACCCAGGCTCCAGCTCGAAGAACGCGAAGCGGCGCCGCAGCGCGAAATCCATCAGCGCCAGGCTGCGGTCGGCCGTGTTCATGGTGCCGATAAGGTACACGTTGGGCGGGACCGTGAAGCGCTCGTTCGAATACAGCAGGCGCATGCCCAGGCCGCGCTTGTCGGGCTCGATGAGCATGAACAGCTCGCCGAAGATCTTGCTCAGGTTGCCGCGGTTGACCTCGTCGATGATGAAGAAGTACTCGTTGTCGCCATCGTCGGCGGCGCGCTTGCAGAAGTCGTAGAACGCACCGGTCTTGAGCTCGAACCCGCTCTCGTTGGGGCGGTAGCCCATGATGAAGTCCTCGTACGAGTAGCTCTGATGGAACTGGATGAGCTCGACGCGGCTGGAATCCTTCACCCCCATGATGGAGTACGCCAGGCGCTTGGCCATAAAGGTCTTGCCCACGCCGGGCGCACCCTGGAGGATGACGTTCTTCTTATGCTTGAGCAAGGCAACGAGCTCGCGATAGGACGCCTCGGGAAGGTAGACCTCGGACAGGAAGTCCGCGTCGGAATACCGCGGATAATCGACCTCGGGCGGTTCGGCCTCGATCGAGTCGTCCTCGATATCGAACAGCGCCTCGATCTGATTGACCTTGTCGGTGAACACCGTGATGTCGGTCAGGGTCTTGGTCGCCATGTTCCCGGAGAACTCCCAGCTCCCGCGGTGCGTCCATTCGACCCCGCGAACATTTCTGTAATCATCATCACGGGATTCATCGAATACGGGTTCCGACGTGACCACGCCCCTGCCCACAAGTCTGGACTTGCCCGCCTTGGCGAAGACGATATCCCCCGGCTGCATATCGTGAACGAACTGCCAGAGCGCCAAAGCCGAGTTGGCATACGTCGACGAGCCGCCGAATTTGCTCTTAAGGCAGGCTTTCAAGTCGGACCGGGTCTTAAAGGAAGCCGGGTCACCGATCTCGCCCCAGCCGATCGCCATGATGTCAGCGGTATAGAACTCATCCCATTTCGAGGCGAAGGGACCGGGCGAATACACCCAGTAGTGAACGGGCCTGACGGGATCGTCGCCCATGGACGCCTCCCCCATCTGAGCAGCAGCCGCATCTTTCTGGGCGGCCTTCTCCGCGTTGGCACGTTCCGAGACGGTCCAGGCGTTATACGACAGAGTTGGGAAGTCGGTCGATCCATCCTTGACGTCACCGGACGCGAAGGCCTCGCGGCACACATCGCGCATGCGCAGGTAATCGCTTCCACTAGGAACGTCATTCCCAAAAGACTTGACGAGGTTCGAGCACTCATCGTTGAGGGAGTTCTGGTCTCCAATGTACCAGCGGTTGCGCGAATCGAGATTGATGAACGCGTAGGGACGGATCCAGAAGAGACCCATGGTCAGGTTCCATTTGACGCCGTGATGGGAAACGGCCTCATCGAATACCTGCGCGAACGCTTGGCGCTCTTGCTCTCCGTCTTGCTCGGCCAACGCGAGCGCGCAGGCGAGCACATCCCACAGTGTATCGATGTCATGATCCCCGCGCATACCTTCGAACCAGTAGAACGTGGCGGACAGATTGTTGAGCACGGGAATGCCATCGAAGTCCTCCGGCTTCGGCGCGGCAACACCGAATTCATCCTTAAAGCCAGCGATGATTTTCAAACGCGTGGTATCGGAAACGCCCTTATTGAACAGACCGAATACCGTAAAGGGGTCGATGTCGACCGGACGGCCGCTCGACTCAAGCTTTGGAAGCTTGACACCGATGCGCTCATACACGGCGCAAATGCGCTCAATCAAGGCCGCCCGGTCATCCCGGAACGGCAGGAGCTTATCGGCGAACTCGGTGTAGAACGGAATCCAGGTCAGCTTGTCAGACATAAGGCGCTCCTTTAGATGGCAATCAGCCTGATTATTGCATAGCAGACAGTGTCTTTCCCCTATATGGCTGCCACCGCTCAGGCCATGTGCTGAACGATTGAATCCGGCACCTCAACGCGTAGAAATCGCCCGGACGAATAGCGCCTAGCTAGCGCCAACGCTCTAGGGGCCAAACGGAACGTTGGGCCCCTATGTGTGCGCTGCCGTTGCGACAAGCTTGGAGGGGCTGCTCGGCAGGAGGGTAAAGCATGGCTCTCAGAGTCAGCACGACGCTCTCGGCCAGAACCTATTCCTGCGGGAGCGATATGGAAAGAAGCTCGCGACTTCTTCCCGCGTTTGGATTGGCGCAGGAATACCACCGGAACCCATGAGCTTCGCCAAAGCTCAATTCAACACTCAAGCGTATACCCGAGCAGGAGCGGCTCCTTTCTCACTCGTCAAATTCAGACGTATCTTCCTCATCCGATAATCTTTCATCAGGAACTTCCTCATCCACGTACCCTGTATCGGCGGAAATCGAGCTGATGCCACCGGAAGGTGGAAATATAGGCATGGCGGCATTCGGCAAAGCGTTTGCTTGCAACGCAGGAAAATCGATAGATATTGCGGGACGTGCAAGATTGGCAAAAGCCTCGTCAGATATCAGCTTCTGCAGCTGAGTCTGCTGACCGATAGCGTCAATTGCCGACGTGAGCCCAGGTGTTTGAGCGATCCCAAGCGAAGACGCCACCCTCGCTACCGATGCCCATGTCTCCCGATTCTTGTCAATCATCTCCTGAATTCCGGCCGTTTGCGCAACGATCGACGCGAGCTCGCTCGTGTCGATCAGGCTCGCGGCCTTTTGCGCAGCAATGGCCACGGCGGCGAATTGCTCTGAGCTGCCGCCAAGATTCTGGAACATGGACTCGTAATTCTCCCGGATGAGCTTGGCCGCGCTCGCAGCGCGTGCTGCATGTTGCTTCGGATAGCTCACATCAGAACGAATCTTCTCGACATACGCATCGAGCTCGCCGATTGACGCCGAAGCATCCTCCGAGCGCGATCATAGGCCTCTTCAGTAATCAGCTTATGGTGCATCACCTTGTTGCGCATGTCACATAAGGCGTAATAGTTCTTGCGAACAGAAGGCAACGTTTCCTCGCGGAAAAGCTGAATCCAGACGGTATCTTCTTGCAGTCCCGTTATGAAGTCAACAATCTCGCATTTTGTGAATAAATCTTTTATCTTACTTTTGACCTTGCCTTGAAACGACGTATCGAAGAACAGTTGCCTCCCGAGACCCTCGAGAGTCAGCTGCTCGAGGCTCTTCACTAAGCTGTCATCGAAGTTGTCGTGTTCGGCGCACGTCGCAAGGGTTATCGCGAGTCTCAACTTTCGCTCGTACTCTGCGAAACGCGGATACAGGGAATTAGCAAACTTTAATGACACGTCGTCCACAAGCAGACGGGCGTTGACGGCATCGCGCAGGCTGCCCCTTAGCTTGGACAGCGCCCTTGCACCAGCAAGGGTCGACCCATTGACGCTGAAGGAGAGAATGTACAGCTCGCCACCGTCGGCTTCGTACGTGCCAACGACACCACGCTTCACCCCGTCAGGCAGCTTCTCGCTGATAAACCGATCCCTCACCTCGGCGCTTTTGATGAGATATGTAAGCTGCATCAGTACGACCCCATATAATACTCGCCATCGAAAAGGAACATGTGGCTGAGCGCATCAGCACACCAGGTCTCAGTCTCCCAGGCGAAGTCACCGAAACAATTATGCGTGGCCCTTCTGTTCGGAAAATGCGGCTGGTGGATAAGGTCGAACCCGCAGCAACCAAACAGGTTGACGAGTCCGTGCTTACTTGTAAGATCCACCAGACCATACGACGGGCACGCTTCCATGAGGTAGAGCTGACCCTCGCCCTCACGCCAAACGATGAAATCTGACCCCTTATCGCGACTGGGCAACTTAACTCTAACGAACCCGAACATCGCCGCATCGATGGCATCGTGTGGGCGCCCACGGCGCAACCAATAAACAGCGTAGTGTCTTTTGCTCTCGACGCCGGAGAACATCGGCGCGGCGAGCTTCGCCATCTGGCTCGGCGTGAGATGCCGGGGTAACTGGGACGAGCCACCTTCGCTGTGGTCGACGCCACGTGCGAACACGCCCTCTCCGCCGTCATAAGAGCACTTGGCGCCATCGACTCACCTCGACAAGTCACATATCGGCTTTGTCTTATCTCAGACAGTCTATCAAACCGTCCAGACAAAACCTTGAATCGCAAGCGGCCGCGTTCGTGCGACACTTATTTTGCGTTCTGCTTGCAACATACAAAAAAGCGATACTGAGCAGCACAGGCAAAGCGAACGGTTACCGTGCATCCACCAAGTAATTGGCGGAACAAACGTCCTGCAGACAACGCCCGCATCCCCGCAAGCCCCTGTTTTCCGCTCACGAAACGCACCGCCCACCCTGCCCCGTTGAGAAGTGCCAACCTTAGGTTGGCAGACTTTCTTCTACCTCCACAAGAGAATGGCATCGTCAATTCAACCCCGATGAAGGGAGCAACAATGTCGTTCATCCTCACCCGCGACCTGATCAGCAACCGCCACGACGAGCCCGGTCCCGACATCCCCGCTATGTTCGAGCAGACAGACCGGCTCATCCGGCTGCGCGACGAGGCACCCATCGACAGCGAGGAGTTCGCTGAGACGGTGCGCGCCATCATCGATTTCCAGCGCGAAGACGGGAGCTTCTCCTACCTCTCCAGCTATGAGGTTCCCTCCGATGCCCGCGTCGACTTCGTCTATCATCCGACCTATATCTGCTGCCAGATCCTCATCAAGGCTATGCTCTCCGGCAGCCCCAACAAGAACATCCTCCCCGCACTTCAGCGCGGCCTCGAGTTCAGCTGTTCCCGTCGCCTCATGGGACACGGCATCGACGGGCTCCGGGACCAGATGCGGACCGTTCAGGATTTCATCGACTCCGGTATCATGACCATCCTCGACTATCAGCCCGATCTCTGTCCTGAGTTCACGGCAATGCTCATCGAGATCGCCGAGGAGTACGCCAAGATGATTGAAGATTGCGACACCATCCTTCCTTTCGGGAATGACGTCACCGTCAAGATGATTCGCATCGTCAAAACGCTCAATGGCCCCGTCTCCGTGCCCGTCTTCGTCTATGGCACCCTCATGTCGGGGGAGGCCAACCACTACCTCATCGAAGACTGCGAGCACCTCGGTCCGGCAGCCATCTTCGGCTTCGCGCTGCATGACCTGGGCGCCTATCCTGCCGTCAAGTACACCGAAAAGCCCTTGACCGCAACCGGAGAGCTCATCCTGTGCGATGCTGACGCGCTCGAGCGGCTCGATATTCTTGAGCAGCTCGGCAGCCTGTATGACCGGGCCGTCGCCAACGCCTTCATGGACGATGGGCCCGTCTTCAAAGCCTATGTCTACGTGTACCGCAACGAGGTTACGGATGATTCCCGGGTGCCCGAAGAGCTGCAGCCTTGGCCGTATCTCAAAGAGCTCCAGAGGACGCACGTCTGGTATGTGGCGTATGGCTCGAATCTTCTGCGCGAGCGCTTCATGTGCTACATCGAGGGCGGCTTCTGCGAGGACAACGGAAGGGCTTATGACGGTTGCCGTGACAAGACGGCGCCGCTGTTCGATATCTCGGTCACCATCCCTTATAACGTGTACTTCGGAAACAAGAGCGCCTCATGGGGCAATTCGGGCGTCGCGTTCCTCGACACCTCGCGCACGGGACTTGCCTTCGGCCGTGCATACCTTGTTACCAAAGAGCAGCTCGCGGACATTCATGAGCAGGAGGGCAATGGCGCAAACTGGTATAGCAGCAAGCAGCTTATCGGCAAGCACGCCGGCATCCCCATGATCACGTTCACCAATACCCGTGAGCGGGAACATGTCATGCCTAGCAAGGCCTACCTCGATGTCATGCAGAGGGGTCTTACCGAGGGGGCGGGAGCCCTCACTGATGAGCTGGCAGAGGAGTACCTCCAGCAGGCAATCGAGCGCTAACGACAACCAGGTTCCGGAGCGTCCCCTCCATCTGGGACGCTCCGGATATCTACAACGTTCTCCCAGCTTACAGCGACACACGCGCCATCAATGTCTTTGACCAGGAAGCAGTGCCTGGGATCGACTCCGGCATCTGCATCCACATAGGGCGACGCATCGGTCCATCCGTCCATAAAGCCAACGTACGTCGACTCCTCCCCCTCCCCGTCAGCACAAATCACCTCAACGCGTTTATGCGCCTTCTCAAAGAAGGCCCAGGACATCGAACAGCCGGTTGTCCCCCGCACATGAGCATGTTGATCACCCACGTAGATAGGAGGCGTATCTCCCTGTAGATGGAAACCCTGCTCGGCAAGCCGGCCATCGATACGATCGCGAGCATAGTCGGTCAGTTGGAAATAGATCTTCTCGGCAACGTCGTTCAGGATCGCCCAATGCGGATCCTCCCTGCTCAATCCGCTCGTCTGCGCTCCCAGGGCACTCAACAACACGTAGACCTCGGAAAGATTAAGCGGAAGCAGAATGGGATGAACTGTCGATTGGAGCCTGCCGCCACGCTCGGGAGCAATTTTGACGCTCATGTCCCCAAGCCGGTAACCGTCCTGCAGCTCCTTCAAGCGCTCGCCAACCGTCTGACGCGAACACCCGAGAACATCGTTAGCCAGCCTATCCTGCGTAATAGGCTCCTGCATCTCTTTGAGAATAATAAGATTGACCTCGTCACGGCTGAGAAACGAATCCTTGAGCTCATACTTAACCGTTCTGGGAACATAGCCCTGATCGCGCAGAGCGTCGATGAGATCGCGGACCTCCAGATAGAGATCGAGGCGGTCTGCGCCGTATAGCTCACGAGCGTAGGACTTGACACCGCCCTTGAATGCCGCAAACCACTCGGATTCGAGTTGCCTACCAATCTGCCCGGGATGTCGGCCGAACAGCCATTCATCTACCTGTCCGGTGCAAAAGGGACTGCTACGCCCACTCAATAGACGATCGAGCAAGCGATGACCGAGCGCATTTCGGTTGATGAAGGTTCGAATATCCATTACCCCTCCCGGAAGCTTGAGTGGCAACAGGATAATCGGAAAGGAGGTACGTGACCCCGCTCACATCAGCCAAAACATCCGTTCGAGCATTTCCCCGGGATGCCGATACCCAGCTGAGCATGACGCCTAAAACGGCCGCAGCTCTTCCGCCCGCCGAACACTGAGTTATCATCCTTTTCGGCACCAGGTATGGCGATATCAAACGGAGCTACTAGCCAATAAGCCATCTTACAGGCGAAAAACGCCCCTGCTCCACTTACCGAACGCCGCCGCTCCGCCACGGAGATGTGACACAATCCTTATAGGACAGCGGCGCTAATAGAAGAATATGCCAGTCAACTTCATCCTCTCTGTATTATGGACAAGAACAATGGCGGAGAAAAGCGCCCCGCACGCGTTTTGCATAATGTATGCGGGGCGGCCCGTCCAAATGCCACCACCAACGCGTAGGCGCTGGCTTAGATCAATGAGTCCAGCCAACCGAATGCATGAAGACCGAATCGCATTCATTTTAGAGACAACCTACGAAAAGCTCCTTCGAAGCTGGCAATAGCTGTTCATAGATTCGTTCTGGCTTTGCATAATCGTGAAGTCTCTCAATTATCTGCCTAGCTAAATTCCTAGCCCGAGCGTCTTCGCTAAGTAAAGCAAGCTCAATCCAGGAACAAAAAGGCTCTTCGGTAGTTTCTGTGGGTGGAATCGGGGGGCTCCTCCGAGCCAGCCTGCAGAAAAGGGCGGGAGCGATAGGGGCGGCCCCTCGCGGGGCCGCCCCGCGCGGTTTCCGGCTAGGATTTGAGTGTCGAATTCAACCAGGCTGGAGGTCCCGCGCATGGGGAAGATACTGCGCTACGCGCTCGGATTGGTCAAGACCGTCGTGACCGGATGCAGGATGGAGGGCGGCGGGGTCGTGCTCTCGGTGCGCCCGTGGGCGCGGGAGGCGCGCCGGTGCCCGGTCTGCGGCAGAAGGCGCCCGGTGCACGACGCGGCCCGCTCGCCGCGGCTCTGGCGCGCGATGGACCTGGCGCGCTCCAGGTGCCATCTCGAGTACGCCCCGAGCCGCGTGCGCTGCCCCGAGCACGGCGTCGTCACCGAGCGCGTGCCCTGGGCGCGGCCGCGCTCCAGGTTCACGCGCGACTTCGAGGACTGGGTCGCGTGCCTGGCGGTCCGCTGCTGCGCAAGCGCCGTCGCCGAGCTCGCCCGCGTCGAGTGGCACACCGTGGGCGGCATATGCTCGCGCGTCTTCGCCGACCTCGAGGCCTCGCGGGGCGCGGGCCGCCACGACGGGCTGAGGCGCATCGGCATCGACGAGACCGGCTACAGGAAGGGCTGCAGGTACGTCACCGTCGTCGTCGACCACGACACCGGCAGGCTCGTCTGGGCCGGCGACGGCGTCGGCAAGGAGGTGCTGCGCGGGCTCCTCCGGCGGCTCACCCGCGAGCAGCGCCGCGGCATCGGGGCGGTGACGGCCGACGGCGCGCGCTGGATGCGCTCGGTGGTCCGCCGCTGGTGCCCCAGCGCCCGTTGGGTGATGGACCCGTTCCATGTCGTCGCCTGGGCCGACGACGCGCTCGAGGCGGTGCGCCGCGGCGAGTGGCGCGAGGCGAAGCGCGCCGCCGACGCGGCGAGGCCGAGGAGGTCGCGCCCGGGCCGCCCGTCCAGGGGCGACGAGACGCCCCGCGAGCACCTCGAGGCCAAGGCCGCGGCGGACGCCGTGAGGGGCACCAGGTGGGCGCTGCTCAAGGACCCCGCCGGCCTCACCGACGCCCAGCGCGCAAAGCTCGAGGCGCTGAAGGGGCGCGCCGGCTCGCGCCTGCTGCGCGCCTGGGAGCTCAAGGAGGACCTGAGGGCGGTCTTCCGCGCGCCGACGGCGGCGGAGGCGTCGCGGAGGCTGGACGGCTGGCTCTCGCGGGCGTCGAGGTGCAGGATAGAGCAGATGGCGGATGCGGGGAGGAAGGTGCGCCGCAGGAGGGACGACGTCCTGGCGGCGGTCGAGCTCGGGATCGGCAACGGCCGCGTGGAGGCGGTGAACAACAAGATCAAGGTCACCGTCCGCATGGGCTACGGCTTCCGCAACGTCGACAACCTGGTCTCGCTGCTGATGCTGCGATGCTCCGACGTCAGGCCGGCGATCCCGGGCAGGGCGATGTGATCGTCCCGCCCACAGAAACTACCGAAGGCTCTGTTTTATTGGAAATATTTGTTCTATTCAACATTCAGCGCCGGCACACAGGGCCCTCTCGTGCTCCTGATGCCCCGCCGGAAACGACGCTCCTACCGCTCTGGCTCCGATATCAACCGCACGCGGCTGCGGTCCGCAAGCATCTCGAAATTCGGCCCCAGCCATATGCTCGACTCCCCGGGTCCCAGCACGAGCGGCATGCGGTTGTGCACGGGTGCGACCGCAGCATTGGGCTCGCAGGTCACAATGGAAAGCTTTCCATCCTGACACACGCCGGCAAGAAGAAACGCTTTGGCACCCGGCATGAGAAACCGATATTGTCGGCGCACGGGCTTACCTGTACGCTCGCTCTTTACGCGCTCGGTGGCGTGTCCTTCATAGAACGCTCGCACCGGAACCAAGCAGCGCCCGTGCGCGATAGCCCCGGCCCACATGCCGCGTCCGTCGCGCAGTTGCGCCAGCGCTGTCTCTATTCGCGTGTTGAACACAGCGCGCGACCCGTTTGGAGCGTCGAAACCCCATATCAGTTTCGTGGCGACAAGCTGCCCGCTCTCGTTGGGAACAAGCGCGGGAACCATCGAACCAGGCCACGCATCGCGCGCCGGATCGAACGTTTCGTCCGCCGTCACGCGAGCGCGCCCCGTCTCCTCGCGCGATGCAAGGACCTCTTGGGCCTCCTCGAAACTCAGCGGACACATTCTTTGGCACATCGCGCAACCTCCGGTTTCCGACATTTGTGGTTATGATACGCGCTACTGCTCCGCTGCGGAGCGCGCGGAAAGCGGCGATGGAACAACCCTGCCTCGTCGAGCATTGCGAGCTCATCACTGGCAAACCCTGTACCGACGCGAAGGCCCTTCGCGTCGCGCCGCATCACCCCGCTAGGGCAAAACCTCAGGCTGCGCCTGTCCACCAAGACGATAGCGCGTACGACCAGGAGGCAACACCCGTACCGTACGACACGCGACAAACCCGTTGTATCCGCCCGTAGGGAGAATCGCACCTTGATAAAAGGTTTTATCAAGACATGTGAGGGCACCCGAAAGAATTTGGTATCAATAATTGGGTTATAAAGGCCTCTTTGAGACATTTTGAGCGCCCCGCGGAGACGTTCGGCGGCTGGCGCATGAAAGAATCAGCAGTTCAAAGGGCTTATCAGATTTGGCTGTTTTCTTGAGTACCTTGAGAGTTGATACCAAATTCATTTTCATTAATTATTGACCCCTGCTATCCTGGGGTTTTGCGGTGCGGATCCCCCACCGCACGCATGCAGAACCTCTACCGCAGGAGCTCACGTGCCCGGGACGTCCACAATTGCGGCAAGCAATGCCCATCCCGCGGACGGCGCGAAAGGAGCAGCGCGACAGAGCCCGGCATCCCCTATCTTCCCAGCTCCACGATATCCCGATACAGCAATCGATGCCGTCCGTCCAGCTCCGCGTCCGCGTGATAGTGTCCGAAATACCACCGGCGATACGTCAGCCGATCTTCTAGCATGTCGAACCATTCATTCAGGGCATCCGGCATGTCTCGCCCATCGGGATACGGCGTGCGCGCAAGCGCAGCGTCCAGCATGCGCGTGGAACAGCAATGCGAGACCACGTAGTCAACCCGCCAGTCGGCCGCCTCGAGCCGGTCCTCGGCTGAACCCAGCTCCAACGCGCTCGGCATCTCCTCGGCAAACCAATCCCAACCGGGCGTGCGCCACTGCTTGTCGTGGCTCGCCGCCCCACCCATCGCGAAGATGCGCGCCCCATCGATATCGTAGATCTCGCCGCGCATGAGATGGATGATGCTCGGATGGTCAGGGTACACCTGCACTCGGCCTCCCCACCGATCACTCACCGGCAATTCCGCAAGATGGGGAAAGCACTCGTGGTTGCCGTCCACGAACAACGTGGTCCACGGCCGGTCGCACAGCCAGCCGAGCCAGTACTTCTCCTCGTTGGAACCATCCCACGGCATGCCGAAGTCCCCGCAGATGATGAGCTGGTCTTCAGACGTGAGCATCCGGCCCTCCGGCCAGCGGCGATACGACAGCTTCTTGATATCGATACTGCCGTGGATGTCCCCGGAGATCCAGATACTCATAGCGACCCCTCCTCATCCGCCAATTGTACCTGTCCCCCATGGTAGAGCCCGCCTCCGTGGCGGGCTCTTCGTTAGCGACGCGTGCGGATATCTTCGTCGAGATTTTCGCGCCAGGTGTTCCCCAGCACCCCGCCCGTCGGTGCGCTGCGCACGCTCGCCACAGCCGATGCCATCGCAGCATAGAGCACCTCGGTGCCCTGCTCGTCGGCCAGATAGTCCGCCGCGCGATCGCGCTCGATTCCCAGCTGCTCCGCCTCCGCCCCCGCATCGATGTTGGCACCGATGAACAGGAACTCCCAACCCTGCTTTCGCCGCCGCTCGATCATGTTCTTGATCCGCGCATACGAGAAGCGCCGACTCGCGTTCTCCATCCCGTCCGTCGTGATGACGAACAGTACCTTGTCCGCCTTGTAGCCGTCGGGCAGCACACCTTGCACCACGTCGACATGCTTGATGGCGCCGCCTACCGCATCCAGCAGCGCCGTGCAACCACTGCAGCGGTACTGCCTGCGCGTGAGGCGCGGCACCTCCCGAATATCGATGCGGTCGTGCAGCACGTAACTCTTATCGTTGAAGATGATGGTCGACACCACCGCCTCGCCCGGCTCCTCGCGATTGCGCTCGATCATGCCGTTGAACCCGCCGACCGTGTCGCTCTCAAGGCCGCTCATCGACCCGCTCGCATCCAAGATGAAAACGATCTCGGTGCGAAGACCCTGCTTGTCCTGCTGCTTCTTGCTCATGGTTGCCTCCTTGACATCGATTCGCTTCCGACACCATGAAGACTACCGGTCAACCTCGGACGATAGGTAAACCGCCAGGCGACATCTCGCACACCGCGTTATGCTGAGCCGAGCAGCGGCTGGTCGAACGCGAACAGGGCCTCGTTGACATCGAATATGCTGTAGTCGCCGCGCATGATGAAGAACTCGACGATCACGTCGAACTTGCTGCTGCGCGACAGCGTGAGCCCTGCGCGGGCAAGCAGGTCCTGCAGTTCGTCGTAGGTAAGCTCGAGGGCCATGCCGAGCGCCACCGCCGTCGGCTTGGTCGGCTTATACGCCGGGTTGGAGCGGATCTTGGCAAAGAGCTGTCTGCTGATGTTCGCGCGCTTATACACCTGCGCGTCGGTCAGGCCGCGCGCATCGATAAGGGCGAGCAGCGTCGTGGAAAAGGGTTCGTCGAGATGATCGAGCAGGTCGGCGAGCTCATCCTCGTTCCGAGGAGCACCGGCGCACACGACCCCGGGCGCCTGTCCCAGCGCAACCATGGCGTCCATCGCCGCCGCATCGGGCACATCCATATGCGGCATCTCCGCCAGCCGGCAACGCATGTGCGGGCTGCTTTCCACATACGTATCGTCGATATAGGCGCGCAGGTCCGCAAGATGCCTGCCTCCCTGCACGATGACGTCGCGCGTGAACACGACGAGCGTCGCCCGCACGTCATCGTGCTCATCCAGAAACGCCGCCGTCTCCTCGCGCGCGATACGCAGCGCATCGCGGATCGGATAGCCGTAGATGCCCGCCGATATCAGCGGAAACGCAACTGAGGAGGCGCCCAGGCGAGCAACTTCGGTGAACATGCTTCGATAGCTCCGGCGGAGCAGCTGCTCCTCGCCGTGCGCCCCACCGCGCCACACCGGTCCCACTGCGTGCACGACCCAGCGACACGGCAGGTCGAAGCCCGGTGTGACGGCAGCGCTTCCCGTGGGCGTGTGCCCGATAGCCCGGCACGCCGCGAGCATCTGCTGGTATCCCGCACCCTCGAACAGCGCGCCGCACACGCCGCCTCCCGGAGCCAGCTGCTCGTTGGCGGCATTCACCAGCACGTCGGCATGAACCTTGGCGATATCGTTGCGTTCGATGGCAAACGGCATGACGCACCCCGTCCTATTGCATCGACTGGAACCATGCCCATTGTCCCACACCTGCGCTCTGATGCGTCTTGGAGCGAGGCATTTTGGAAGGAGGGGGCTGTGGCGGGATGCTTCCGTTCCGGTTCGCGGGAACCGCAGGGGCCGCCGGATGGGTTGAAACGAACCCGTCCCCAAGCAGCCCATTGAGACGGGGCATTTTGGCAGGAAGGAGGTCGCGGCGGGGCGGGCGCTGCCAAACGCACCCGTCAATGGCAGGTAATCCCTGTTTATTTCAGAAAGCGCGGCCGCATGCCCGCGCTTTCCGGCGCGCTCATAGACGCTATCTGGCGCGCAAGCTGCTCACGGGGAGTACTGCAGCCGCGCTCGACCCAGTACTAGATGTACATCAGAAACGATCGGGCGGTGCAGTAGTAATAGAAGTCCTCGTCAATCTCGCCCGCTCCCCCGCATACGACGTGGTAGCCAGATGCGCGAAAGCACGCGATGGCCCGACTGCAGAACTCCTCGAATCCGATGCAGTCCACATCGGACGAAAAGAGCGCCCGGTAGAACAGCAGGCGGTCCTCCACATGAATCAGCAGATCGTTCGCCACGCACAGCACGCGGTCGAACTCGCGCTCCAGATAGAGCCCCTGCTCCACCGCCCGACTCACCAACCATACGTAGGCCTCGACCTCGGAAGACATGGGCTGTTCGAGCAGATCATACAGATCGGCGTAATAACGGTAGAAGCTGCCACGACTATACCCGGAGGCCTCGATCACATCGGTTGCCGTCACGCCCGTCGAGCCGCGTTCGAGCGCAAGCCCCAGAAACGCGCGCTCAAACGCCTCGGGCGCGTGGCACTCCCGCATGGTGCGCGTCCGGTCGGCAATCCGCTCAACGTGGACGGATGCCGCAGCACGGCCCGCTTCGATTCGATCAGTGTGGCGCGCCATCGGCTCCCCCTTCCGGGAACTGCTGAATGGACACATCGCTCAGAACCGTACATTGAGTATCCCACGTCGCCCACGAATAATGAACGTAACGGGCGGGACAATCGTCCCACACGCATCATGCTCCTACGCGGAAAGGCGGTTCACCATGGGCAAACTTGAAGGCAAGGTTGCGGTCGTCACTGGCGGCACCGCTGGCATCGGCATCGGTATCACGCAGGTCTTTTTGGAAGAGGGCGCTAAGGTCGTCTTCTGCGGACGGCGCGAGGAGCGGGGCCGCGAAATCGAGGCGGGCTATCGCGCCGACGGCTACGACGCTACGTTCGTCCGCTGCGACATGACGGTCGAGCAGGACGTCCAAAACCTGCTCGACCGCACCGTCAACACGTAAGGCAAGGTCGACATCCTCGTGAACAACGCCGGCGTCATGCACCCCTTCCCCATCACCGATATGGACATGGCCAAGGATTACGACGCCGCCATGAACGTCAACATTCGCGCGTACTTCCTGGCAACCAAGCTGTTCTCCAACGCCATCGGCGAGGGTGGCTCGATCGTCAACATCGCGTCGGTCGGCGGCCTCGGGGCGGCGCCCACGCTGTCCACCTACGCTGCATCCAAAGCGGCAACCATCTCGCCCACCAAGAGCAGCGGCGTCGAGCTCGCGCCCAAGGGCATCCGCGTGAACGCCATCTGCCCGGGCACCATCTTCTCCGAGATGATGCCGCGTGACGGCGAGTTCACCGGCTCGACGCTCTCCAGGATCCCCATGGGCCGCGGTGGCGAACCGCGCGAGATCGGAACCGTGGCGGCGTTCCTCGCCTCCGATGAGGCCTCCTACGTCACGGCAACCTACATCGTGGTCGACGGCGGCATGGTCGCGTAGACCTGACCTTCGACAATCTTCGTATTCGGCCGTCGAGGGTTCCCATTCCCCTCGGCGGCCGTGCTCTTAACGCCCAGACAAAAAACGCGGCGCGGCTTTCCGAAACATATGGCAGATTACCAACAGGACCGTTATATACCTGCGGAAACAGCGGTTTTCGTTTTGTTCAGTTCTTTCCGTTTTGCACCGGAACTTTCATCGTTGGAACTTCACATTTCGTACACATACTATAAAACGGTAAGGAGGTATGTATCAATGCGCATCGGAGCCGAAACGCTCGCTGCATATGTCGAGACCCATCCGGGCATAACGCCGGACGCCCTTGCTGACTACATCGGGGTCAGCGTACGCACCGTCAGGACGTACGTCAACCAGATCAACAGGACGATGAGCGGGTTCGCGGCTATCAAGCTGAACCGCAAGAGCGGCTACCATATGGAGATATCAGACCCGTACGCCTATGACACCTGGCGCGAGGGGGTGGGGGCGTCTTCGGCGGTGCAGACCCCGAAGGCGCGCCTGATGCTCCTGCTCAACGATCTGCTCATGCGCAACGACTGGGTCAAACTGGACGACCTGAGCGGGTTCATGTTCGTATCGCGCGGCACCGTCTCCAATGACCTCAAGCACGCCCAGGAGTTCCTCGACGGCTACGGGCTCTCCATCGAGACGCGCCCCCATTACGGCATCCGCATCACCGGTCCGGAGCTGTCGCGCCGCATCTGCCTGGCGAACGTCATCGTCGACCGCTTCAACGACGCCATGGGCGACATCGAGAGCGAGACGAAACGCTCGCTCGACACGCTGTTCTCTCGCCTGTTCAAAGACAGGCAGGAGCCGGATCCCGATGCGAACGCGGGCGATGGCGCCGACGCCGGTAGCGACACGACGCTCGACATCGTGTCCGACTGCGTCTCCCGCGTCATCCGGGAGGAGCACTTCCAGATCAACACTGCCGCCTACCGCAACCTCATCGTCCATATCGCCGTAGCGCTCGTCCGCATCCAAGAGCACTGCTATGTGCCGATGGCATCCGATCAGCTCGACCAGATGAAGGGCACCGACGAGTTCAGGGTCGCCGAGAAGATCGTCGCGGCGATCGAGGGGGCCATGGGCCAGGAGAGCCTGCTGCCCGAGGAGGAGATCGCCTACATCTCCATCCACCTCGCGGGCAAGCGGATGATGCTCGGCGACTCGCCCAAAGACGAGGGCCTGATCATCACCGACGACGTCTGGCATGTCGTCGAGGAGATGATCGAGTGCGTCTGGAAGGCATTCCGGTTCGATTTCCGCAACGACCTTGAACTCCATATGAACCTCGCGCGCCATATCGTGCCGCTCGCGGTGCGCCTGCGCTACCGCATGTACCTGAAGAACCCGCTGATCGACGACATCAAGAAGCGCTATGCCCTGGCGTACTCCATGGCCATGGACGCCTCGATCGTGCTCGCGCGCAAATACGGCGCCGAGGTCAGCGAGGATGAGATCGGCTATATCGCCCTGGCGTTCGCGCTCGCGCTCGAGCGGCAGAAATCCAAGATTCCCAAGAAGAACATCCTGGTGATCTGCGCGTCGGGCGCGGGATCGGCCCATCTGCTCGAATACCGCTGCCGCCGCGAATTCGCCGACTACGTCGACCGGATCTTCACCTGCGACCTCATGGGTATCGACAACGTCGACTTCTCGCATATCGATTACGTGTTCACCACCGTGCCGATCAACCGCAAGCTTCCGGTCCCCGTTCGCGAGGTCTCCTACTTCCTCGGTGACGACGAGGTCATCGACATGCGCCTGGTCCTCGACTCGCGGAGCAATCCGGGCAAGGTCCCGCCCTACTTCAAGCGCTCCCTGTTCTTCCCGCACATGACCCTGACGTCCAAGCGCAAGGTGCTCGACTTCCTGCTCGACCGGACGTGCGAGACGTGCTCGGTGGCGTCGGACTTCCGCGAACTCGTCTGGAAACGCGAGGCCCTGGTGCCCACGTCGTTCGGCAACCGCGTCGCGACCCCGCATCCCATCGAGGCGGCAAGTGACGAGACGTTCATCTGCGTCGGCCTGCTTGATCACCCTGTGGCATGGGATGCAGACGGCCAGCCGGTCCAAGCGGTGTTCCTGCTCGGCTTCTCCGACAAGAAAAGGAACGGCGAGATGCCACTCCACGAGTTCATGAGTGCGTTCGCGAGCCTCCTTGTCGACAAGGAGGCCGTCGACACGCTCCTGAAGCGCCAGAACTGGGAGACCCTCATGGCGCTACTCGAAAGCGCCCTCTCAGGAGAGCCGGACGGCTCGCCCGGAACGTGAACGCATATCTACGGACCGGGTTCGCACCGGTTTTCTAGATAGGACCTATAAAGCACGAGACCGCACACGAGGAGGTGACGAAGATGGCAGAGGAAAGCATGGAGATGATTTCGTTCGGAATCGTCGCTGCAGCCGGTCAGGCGCGCAGCCTCGCGATGGAGTCGATCAAGGCCGCCCGTGAGGGCAAGTTCGACGAGGCCCGCCAGATGCTCGAGGAGTCCCGCACCGCGGGTCTCGCCGCGCATGACGAGCAGACCAAGCTGCTTTCCCGCGAGGCCGGCGGAGACCACGTTCCCGTGGACGTCCTGCTGGTCCATTCGCAGGACCACCTGATGACCGCCATGCTGTGCCAGGACCTGGCTGAGGAGATCATCAACCTGTACGAGCTCAAGCAGGACAAATAGTCCTGAAAGGGGCCCGGGGTCGAACAGGCCGCACCCCCGGGCCCCTCGAGCGACCGTCGCGGGACCCGAAGATCCCGCTCTACCGAAGGGAGTACTCACATGAAGGTACTGCTCGTTTGCGCAGCCGGTATGTCGACCAGCATGCTCATGAAGAAGATGGAGGCCTACGCCAAGGACAACGGCATCGACCTCGAGATCGCCGCCCGCAGCTTCTCCGAGCTCAAGAACCCCGCCGATGACGGCTATGACTGCATCCTCATCGGTCCGCAGATCTCCTATCAGAAAGACAAGGTCGTCGCCAAGGCCCAGGGCCTGCCCGTCGACGTCATCCCCATGAAGGACTACGGACGCCAGAACTGCCCGGCGATCTTCGAGCAGATCGACAAGATCCTGGCGTAGGCCAGCAACAGATAAGAGAGCTCAAGCGTGAAAAAGGGAAAACGGAAAGAGCGCATTCGCGCGGAGCGTCGCCGGCTTCATGACAGGGCCGGGCGCGGACCCACCGAGGAAGAGATTTCGTTTCGCCAGATGCAGCAGGTGAACACCGCGAAGTGGAACCGCTACATGCTGATTCGATATCTGGATTCAGGGATCTTCTTCGTGGGTCTGTACTGGGGCGTCATGCTGTTCGCGACAACAGACAGCCTCGTTGCGCTCGCTGCGCCCGCCTCGGAGATCGCACTCGGCGCCATCGTGCTGCTCGAGGTCAACCGCGTGCTCACGCACGATATCGAATATCTCAGGGCTTCGCACGTCGCGCTCATCATCGGCTGCTTCCTGTCGGTGCTCGAGATCGCGATCACCGCCGTCTTCGGCAAGGAGGCGTTCTTCCCGTTTTTCTCCACCCCGGTCGTCGGCATCGGCCTGTGCGCGATACTGCTCGCGCTCAAGGCCCTCATTGTCTGGCGTATCGTGCTCGTGCGCGATCGCCGCGACAAGAAGCGCTACGGCCTCTACCTCAAGGCGCTTGAGCATGCAGGACAACGGAAGGGAGAGTAGTCCTGTGTTTGACTTTCTCGAGAAATACATCATGGGTCCGATGACGAAGCTGTCTCAGTTCCGCATGATTCGCTCCATCACCCAAGCCGGTATGACATCGATCTCCTTCACGATCGTGGGCTCCATGTTCCTGATCCTGAACGTCCTTCCCCAGGCGTTCCCTGACCTCCAGGGCATCTGGGCCGTCTCGTTCGATCAGATCACCGAGCTCTACATGCTGGCGAATCACGCCACCATCGGGTGCATCGCCGTGTACTTCCTGATCGGCACCGCGTTCGAGTACTCGCGCATCCTTTCCGAGGAGGACGGCATTGACATCAAGCCGCTCAACGGCGTGCTCATAGCCATCATGGCCATGTTCATGCTCGCCCCGCAGGTCGGCTTCGTCGACGGCGTCATCAGCCGCATCACGAGCATCGTCGCCGGCGAGGACGGCGCCTGGAGCTCCGTCGTGTACAACGGCTGGGAGCTCGGCGGCGACGGCCCGGCGAACTTCGGCGCGACCGGCATCTTCTGCGCCTTCATCATCGCCTGGTTCGCCGTGCGCATCTACGCGACCTGTGTCGATAAGAAGATCGTCATCAAGCTTCCCGAGGTCGTGCCCGACGGCGTCGCCCGCTCGTTCACCGCTCTCGTCCCCGGCTTCCTGGTCGCCATCGTCTGCATGCTCATCCAGACGGTCTTCATGATGTTCGGCACCAACTTCTACGACTTCATCGCCATCCCGTTCGGCTTCGTGGTCAACATCGTCGGCACCTATCCCGGCATCCTGCTGATCTACTTCCTGATCCACGCCCTGTGGCTCGTCGGCATCCACGGCGCCACCATCGTCACCTCCTCGCTGACCGCCATCGCGATCGCCAACCTCGTCGTCAACGCCGACGGCGGTGCCGCGGTGTGGGCCGGCGAGTACAACAACGCATTCGTCATCATCGGCGGCTCCGGCTGCACACTCGGCCTGTCGATCCTCATGGTCACGATGGCGAAGTCCGAGCAGCTCAAGGCCATCGGCAAGGCCGAGATCGTGCCCGCGTTCTTCAACATCAACGAGCCGCTCCTCTTCGGCCTGCCCATCGTGTACAACCCCGCACTCGCCGTGCCGTTCGTCCTCGCGCCCATGGCCGCGGCGACCATCTCCTACTTCGCCATCACGCTGGGCATCATCCCCTCGGTCCTCGTGCAGGTGCCCTGGCCGACCCCTGTCGGTATCGGCGCCATGATCTCCACGGGCGGCAGCCTGGTCGCGGCCGCCGTGGCCGTCCTCGACGTCGTCGTGGCGACGCTCATCTACTTCCCGTTCTTCAAGCGCTACGATAAGCAGCTCTGCGAGGAGGAGGCCGCTGCCAAGGCGGCGGAGTAAACCCGACTCCATCCCCTTTTCGCACCGTATCGACCATCGCGGCACGAGGCCGCCTGGACAACGCGCGCCGGGCGGCCTCGTCGCCCATTGCTCTCACGACGCACCGAGAACCTTCGCTGAAAGGAGACATGACATGGCGTTTCGCACTGACTTCCTCTGGGGAGGCGCCGTTTCGGCGCACCAACTCGAAGGCGGTTGGGACCAGGGCGGCAAGGGCGTCAACATCATGGACGTGACGACCGCCGGCAACGTGAGCACGCGCCGTCGCTATACCGGCGAGGTGCTTGAGGGCGAGAACTACCCCAACCACGAGGCGATCGATTTCTACCATCGCTACAAGGGCGATATCGCGCTGCTCGCCGAGATGGGGTTCAAGTGCTTCCGCACCTCCATCAGCTGGGCGCGCATCTTCCCCGTGGGCGACGAGGAGGTGCCGAACGAGGAGGGCCTGAAGTTCTATGACGACCTGTTCGACGAGTGCCTGAAGTACGGGATCGAGCCGGTCATCACGCTCAGCCATTTCGAGATCCCACTCGGTCTGGTCAAGAAGTACGGCGGCTGGCGCAACCGCAAGCTCATCGACTTCTTCGTGCGCTTCGCCACCACGTGCTTCATGCGCTACAAGGACAAGGTCAAGTACTGGATGACCTTCAACGAGATCAACAACCAGGCCGATTACATGGATGATTTCGCCCTGCTCGTCGACTCCGGCATCGTCGCCGAGAAGGGCGAGAACCGCGAGCTCGCCATGTTCCAGGCCGCCCACTACGAACTCGTGGCGTCGGCGAAGACCGTCATGATCGGCCATGCGATCAACCCCGATTTCAAGATCGGCTGCATGATCGCCATGTGCCCGGTCTACCCCTTCTCCTGCAAGCCCGAGGACATCCTCATGGCGACGAAGGCGATGCAGTTGCGCTACTACTACGCCGACGTCCATGCGCTGGGCGCCTACCCGCCGAACGTCTTGGCGCTGTGGGAGCGCCGCGGCTACGACATCGACATCACGCCGGAGGACATCGAGCTGCTCGCGGCGGGGACGGTCGACTACATCGGCTTTTCCTACTACATGAGCCACACCATCGAGTGGAAAGAGGACAACCCGCACTTCGACTACCACGAGGGTGCGGACTTCGTGCGCAACCCGCACGTCAAGGCGAGCGACTGGGGATGGCAGATCGACCCGGTCGGCCTCCGCTACGCCCTCAACTGGTTCACCGACCGCTACGGCCTGCCGCTCTTCATCGTCGAGAACGGCTTCGGCGCCTATGACAAGGTCGAGACGGATGGCTCCATCCACGACCCGTACCGCATCGACTACCTGCGCGCCCATATCGAGCAGATGAAGCTCGCCGTGGAAGAGGACGGCGTGGACCTCATGGGCTACACGCCGTGGGGCTGCATCGACCTCGTATCCGCCGGCACGGGCGAGATGGAGAAGCGCTACGGCTTCATCTACGTGGACAAGAACAACAAGGGCGAGGGCACGCTCGAGCGCTCCCGCAAGGACTCGTTCGCGTGGTACAAGCAGGTTATCGCCACGAACGGCGAGGACCTGGGCTAGGATTCGTGACTCTGGCTATCGCGGATTCCGACGACTGCACAGTGAGGGCCGGGCTCGACACGGTTGAGTCCGGCCCTTTTTTCTATCTGCGTACGGTGAACGAGGTGTCGTGCTGCAGGGAAACCTCCCGCCACGAGCCGACCTCGAAGCGCGAGGGGAACCAAGCATCGAACTGCTCGTAATGAGCGTCCATACGCGCGATGAGCTGGGCCACGGCAATGCGCGTACCCTCCAGCTCCGCCTCCACGGTGGCTCCGTCGGGCAGGTTCTTCACCCAGCCCGCCACGCCTGCCTCCTCGGCAAAGGACTGCATGTTCCAGCGGAACCCCACCCCTTGGACCGGCCCGCAGAACAGCACATGCACCCGGATGATGTCCTCGGTGCTGCCTGCGCTCAAGATCTCGTCCACACACGTTTGCGGCGTCATGTTCCCCACTCCCCTCGCATGTCACAACTATCGTACCCCGCCAACGGTCCCTGGGAAGACGCGGCCCGTCCGCTCAGCAAGTGTCGCGTGGATGAAACTTGCATTCCACACGACAGAGCCTTCTTTTGGCCTCTCTACCGTGTGAAATGCAAGTTTTGCCCATCCGCCGGCGTGGCAGGTTGGGACAGCCACCGAACCGTTGTACCGCCCTCCCGGTCAAACGGTATGCTATACTTAGTTTTGCACCCGTATAGCAGGAGGAAGCAATGGCTGCAGCGCAGATGAACATCCGCATGGATGCCGCCCTCAAGGCATCCGGCAATGCGGTGATTGCCGAACTTGGGTACACCCCATCCCAGATCGTACGCGCCCTCTGGGAGTTCGTTACCGTACAGGGTACACTTCCCCCCGCGCTCGCACATCTGCTGCGTGCTGAGCATGCCGCTGACTCCGCGCATACCGGCACACCCGACCGCGCGTCCGAAGGCGCTGCTCTCGTCTCCTCGTTCTACCAGCAGGTCGGCATTGAAGAACCCGCACGCGGCGCCATCGATTACGATGAGCTTCGTGAACTCTCCGCCGCAGAGCAGCTTGAGAAATGGGGGCTCGCATGATGGCGTCTACCGGCCATACCGCTCACACCCCCATCAAAATCCTTGTCGACACCAACATATGGCTCGACTACTTCCTTGCACGTGGGACACATCACGATGCCGTCAGTGCGTTCCTGGCGGAGGCCTATAAGCGCGAGGATGTCGCTCTCTACGTCCCGTCGCTTTCCCTCAAAGACCTTGCCTACCAGCTGGCAAGCCTCATGAAACTCGATGCGCGGCGCGCCGGTAAGGACATCACGCCTGAAATCGCCGCAGCGGCCCGCGAGGTATCGTGGGGCTGCGTACGCAATGTGCTGGAAAAGGCCCTGGTGGCGCCCATCGGCCATACCGAGGTACTTGGCGCGTTCACGTACAAGCGCATCCACGATGACCTTGAGGACGACCTCGTTCTCGCGGCAGCAGATACCGTGGGAGCAGATTACCTCATGACGCACGACGCCACACTTAAGCGGCATATGGGCGACCTTTGTCTCACTGCCGAAGAGGGACTTGCGCTACTGGCCGAACGTACGAAATGACAGTTTGGGGACAGGCACCAAACAATTATGCTCCCCACCCCCTTCTCGCTCGACAGCTTTATCCTACCCAGCTGCGCTGACGTGGATGAAACTTGCATTCCACACGACAGAGCCTCCTTTTGGCCTCTCTGTCGTGTGGAATGCAAGTTTTGTCCACCTGCCAGCATGGCAGTCTGGGGCCCGCCCCTCAAACTGCCGCAAAGCGCCCCGCCCGGCGGGACCGGACGGGGCGCAGATGGTCGCTTACGGGAGCGGTGCTACTTGCTGGAGTAGTAGGTATTCTCCAGCGGCAGCTTGGTGCGGTAGACGCCATCGAGCGCATAGTAGGCGCCCGCCACGGCCTGCGCCGTGGGGATCGTGGCGATCTCGCCGATGCCCTTGGCGCCGTAGCCCACGGGAAGCAGCTCGTCCTTCTCGACGTAGATCGCGTTGATATAGGGGATGTCCGTGGAGCGGAACAGCCCGAGCGTACCGAACTTCGCCTGAGGGACGCCGTCTTTCAGCGGGAAGTCCTCGGTCAGGGCGTAGCCCATGCCCATGAGCACGCCGCCCTCGATCTGTCCCTGGATGGCGATGGGGTTCACGACCTTGCCCGAGTCATGCGCGGCGTGGACCTCGGTCACGCGGCCCTCGTCGTCGAGGATGACGACGTGCGTGGCGTAGCCGTATGCCACATGGCTCTTGGGGTTGGGCACGTCGGCGCCCAGCTTGTCGGTCTTCTCGAGGTACTCGTAGGAGAACTCGCGTCCCTCGAGCTTGGCGAGCGAGGTGGTCGGGTCCGCAGGATGCACCGCGGAGCCGGGGCCCTGGTAGGGCGTGCCGTCCGCGTACTCCACGATGAAGCCGTCGCCGTGGGCGACCACGGGCTCCGTCGGCACCTCGTCGCCTGCCTCGGCGGCGAGCATGGCGTCGCGCAGCAGGAAGGCGGCGCCGCGCACGGCCTCGCCGGTGATCAGCGTCTGGCGCGAACCGGAGGTCGTGCCGGAGTCCGGCGCGTTCTCGGTCGAGCACTCGCCGTTGGCGATGTAGGCCAGCGGCAGCCCCGTCGCCTCGGCGACGTCCTGCAGAAAGACGGTGTTGCAGCCCTGACCGATGTCGGAGGTCGCCGAGTACACCACGGCGCGTCCCTCCTCCACGCGGATTTTGCAACGGCCCGCATCGGGCAGACCGACGCCCACGCCGGCGTTCTTCATGGCGCAGGCGATGCCGGCATGACCCGGATGGGCGTCGAAGACGTCCTTCACGGCGAGCAGGGTCTCCTTGAGCGCCGTGGAGCAATCCGCGATCTGGCCGTTGGGCAGCACCTTGCCCGGCTCGATGGCGTTGCGATAGCGGATCTCCCACGGGCTGATGCCGACCTCCTCGGCCAGCAGGTTGATGAGCATCTCGAGGGCGAACTCGCTCTGGCACACGCCGAAGCCGCGGAACGCGCCGGCCGGCGGGTTGTTCGTGTACCAGCCGTATCCGCGGATGTCGGTGTTCTGGTAGCAGTACGGGCCGACCGAGTGCGTGCAGGCGCGCTCGAGCACCGGGCCGCACAGCGACGCGTACGCGCCGGTGTCGAAGTTGATCTCGCAGTCGAGGCCGACGAAGATGCCGTTCTCGTCGCAGCCGAGCGTGAACGTGCCCTCCATGGCGTGGCGCTTGGGATGGAAGTTGATGGACTCCTGGCGCGTCATGCGGCACTTGACCGGACGGTTCACGGCCATGGCGGCGAGCGCCGCCAGATGCTGGACGGACACGTCCTCCTTGCCGCCGAAGCCGCCGCCGACGAGCATGGTCTCCACGACCACGCGCTCGGGCGTGGCGTCCCAGCCGAACATGTGGGCGATCTCCTTGCGGGAGTCGTAGGCGCCCTGGTCGGTCGAGCACACCTTGACACCGCCCTTGTAGGGGAAGGCCACGGCGCACTCGGGCTCCAGAAACGCGTGCTCGGTGAACGGCGTGCTGAACGTGCGCGTCACCTTGTGTGCGGCACCCGCAAGGGCGGTCGCCGCGTCACCGCGCACCACATGGCGCTGCTGGCAGATGTTGTTCTCGAGCTCGACCCAGTTACCGAACGCGAGGAACCTGTCGTGCAGCTTCGGGGCGCCCTCGGCGCGGGCCTCGTCGATGCTGCGCACCGGCTCGAGCTCCTCGTAGGTGATCTTGACGAGCTTCTTGGCGCGCTCGCAGGTGGCCATGTCCTCGGCGACCACGAGCGCGATGGCGTCGCCCACGCAGCGCGTGATGTCGCCCTCGGCGATCATAACGTCCCAGTCGTAGATGAGGTGGCCGACCGCGTTCACGGGAACGTCGGCCGCCGTGAGGACCGCGAGCACGCCGGGCAGGGCGCGGGCCTTGTCCGCATCGATCTTGACCACGCGTGCGCGCGGGTACTTGGAGCGCACCGCGCTCGCATAGGCGAGGTCGGGGAAATCGGTCTCGTCGATATCGTCGGGGTACTTGCCGTAGCCGAGCACCTTGCGGCGCACGTCCACGCGGAAGGCGCGCTCGCCCACGCCGTACTTGTCGCCGCGCTCCAGCTCCGGATCGATCTCGGCGTCGCCGCGCAGGATGGCGGCGGCGAGCGAGATGCCCTCGATGATCTTCTTGTATCCCGTGCAGCGGCACACGTTGCCGCGGATGGCCTCTTTGATCTGATCCTCGGTGGGATCGGGCACGTGATGGATGAGGCCGGCGCCCGCCATCACCATGCCGGGGATGCAGAAGCCGCACTGGACGGCGCCCACGGCTCCGAACGCGTAGACGAACGCCTCCTGCTCCGCGGCGGGAAGGCCCTCGACGGTCACGATGTCGCGGCCGTGCGCGAGCTCGGTCGTGAGCACGCACGCCTTGACGGCGTGATCGTCCACCAGGATAGTGCACGTGCCGCAGGCGCCCTCGGAGCAGCCGTCCTTAGCGGAATGGATATGCAGGTCGTCGCGTAGGTAGCGCAGAAGCGGCTTCTTCTCGGTCACGGTCCGCTCGACGCCGTTGACCGTAAAGGTATAGCTGACCGGTTGCTTGGCCATGACGATACCTCCTCTCTCTATTCGGCGGCGGCGAAAATGCCGAGCCTGTCATGGATCACATGCTTGGGGCATTTGGTGGCGCACATGCCGCAGCTGATGCAGCGATCGTAATCGATGGCCGCCTGCTTGTCGGTCACGTGCATGGCGCCGCACGGGCACACCCGCTCGCACATGCCGCACCCGATGCAGCCCTCGGCCGCAACCCAGATCTGATGGGTCTCGGGACTCATGGAGCCCTCCTCTCTCCGAACTGCCTCTCGTATGCCACAGGGGACGGGGACGCACGGGCATCTGCCGCCTGCACCCGTCCTTCACGGCTACGCGCAGGCGCGGGCACGACCACGATGGCCGCGCCCGCGCCTCAAACTTCTACTCGACGAACAGGTACCCGTAGGAGTCGCGCACCGCGGCGATTGTGCGGCGCACGGTCTCGGGCAGGCCGCAGGATGCGTCGTCCACGTCGACCACGCGGATCTCGCCCGCGAGGCGCACGGAGAACTTGCCGTCGGCGAGCCTCATGAAGCCGTCGTTCTCGGAGGCGAGCATGTCGTCGCCGCTCCAGAACAGCGTGAGCTTGTCCTTGTAGGGACGGCCGGTCTCATACGGGCAGAACACGGCGCAGTTGCCGCACTCGTTGCACATGCCGTCGACATGGATGACCTGGTGCTTCTCGACACCGGGCACCTCGATGGCCACGTTGGCGCGGTTGGGGCACACGTCGCAGCAGACCTCGCAGACCGCAGCGCAGCCCAGGCAGCGGGTGTGCGTGCAGTTGGCCTTGTCGCGGCAGAGGCTGCCCTTCTTGCCGATGTAGGACTCGACGTCGAGCTGCTCGTTGGCGTCCGCGTAGTGGTTGAAGTCGACGTTCGCGATGGCGCGCGCGACCTCGGCGGCGTCGGCGATGGCCTCGACCACGGTCGCGGGACCGCGGCGGCAGTCGCCCGCGGCCCACACGCCCTCGACGCCGCAGGCGACGCCGGCAGGACGGCCGCGGCGGTCGACCTCGACGCCGGCGCCCTCGTACAGGGAGGCGTCGATGCGCTCACCCACCGCGCAGATCACGGTGGTGGCGGGCACGGTCACGGTCTCGCCCGTCGGCTCGGGCGCGCGGCGGCCGGAGGCGTCCGGCTCACCGAGCTTCATGACGTTGCAGGTGAGCTGGCCGTCGGCGAGCGACACCGGGGCGAGCAGCTCCATGAACTCGACGCCGTCGGCGAGCGCGAAGTCCAGCTCCTCCTCGTCGGCGGGCATCTGGGCCTTCGTGCGGCGGTACACCAGGCGCACGTTCTCGACGCCGTCGGCGCGCTTGGCCACGCGCGCGGCGTCCATGGCGGTGTTGCCGGCGCCGATGACCACGACGTCCGTGCCGAGATTCAGGGTCTCGGGAGCCTTCTTGGCGGCCTCGAGGAACTCGAGGACGTCCATCTCGGCGCCCTCCGTCAGACCGGCGGAACCGGGCAGCCAGGCGCCGGTCGCCACGACGACGTCGGTGTAGCCCTCGGCCTTGAGCGCGTCGACGGACTCGACGCGGGCGTTCAGCTTGACCTCGACGCCGAAGGCGCGGCAGAGCTCGACGTCGGCGTCGATGTCGGCGCTCGCGATGCGGAACTCGGGGATCACGTGGCGCACGATGCCGCCCAGGGAGTCCTTGGCCTCGAAGATGGTGACGGGCACGCCGGCGCGCGAGAGGAAGAACGCCACGGCCAGACCGGCGGGGCCGCCGCCCACGACGGCGACGTTCTTGTCGGACGCCACCTTGCCCGCCTGGGCCTGCAGCTTGGGCAGCACGGTCGCGAACGCCTCGCGTGCGGCGCGCAGCTTGCTCGCGCGGATCTGGGCGCCCTCAGGCTCATAGAAGGCGCGCTCGCAGCTCTTGCCGCACGGATGCGGGCAGATGGTGCCGGTGATGTGCGGCAGGGCGTTGCGCTCGATGATGATGGAGAACGCGTCCTCGAAGCGGCCCTCCTCCACGGCGGCCAGGTAGGCAGGGATGTCCTGGGAAATCGGGCAGCCGGTGCGGCAGGGCGCGGTGAAGCAGTCCGTCAGCGGCACGCCGCCGGGGACCTTGGCGGAGGGCAGCTTGCGCAGCGGGTTGCGATACAGCGGGTTCACGAGCGAGTCCGCCTGGATCTTGGTCACGGCCTCGAGGGAGACGCCCTCGAAGGCGCGGCCGTCCAGGTTGTCGAACTCGCCGGAGATCTGGCTCATGCGCTCGTAGCCGCCGGGCTTGAGCACATCGGTCGCCAGGGTGATCGGCCAGATGCCCGCGTCGTACAGCGAGCGGATGTTGTAGATGGTGGCGCCGCCGGAATAGGAGATACGCAGGCGGCCGTCGAACTGCTCGGTGATGCGGCGCGCGAGCTCGATGGTGAGCGAGAACAGCGTGCGGCCGCTCATGTACATCTCGTCGCTCGGCAGCTCGCCGCGGGTGACGTCGACCGGGAAAGTGTTCGTGAGCTTGACGCCGAAGTCCAGGCCGCGCTCGGAGGTGAGCTTGATCAGGCGCTCGAACATCGGGACGGCGTCGGCCCACTGCAGGTCCTCGAGGAAGTGCTTGTCATCGAAGGCGATGTAGTCGAATCCGAGCTCGTCGAGGCGCGCGCGGGCGAAGTCGTAGCCCAGCAGCGTCGGGTTGCACTTGATGTAGGTGTTCAGGTTCTTCTCGGTGATGAGATAGGTCGCGATGCGCTCAATCTCATCGGGCGGGCAGCCGTGCAGCGTGGACTCGGTGATGGAGTTGGACACGCGCGCGGGGATGGCGTCGACGAAGTCGGAGTCCACGTGCTCGAAGCGGTCGAGGTTCGCAAGCGCCCACGCGCGGCACTCGGCCCAGACCTCGGAGCCCGAGGCGTCCTTCATGCCCTCGATGTAGGCGTCGACCTTGGGCGACTTGATGCCCTCGAGGTCGTACCCGACGCTCATATTGAACACGAAGCCGTCCGGCTCGCCCAGCCCGTACTCGCGCGCGATCAGGTGGCAGGCGAACCACGCCTTGACGTACTCGGCATAGGCCTGCGGCACCTCGAGCTCGGTGGACCACTCGCAGTTGTAGCACTCGTCGGCCGCGGTGATGCAGGGCTTGTTCACGCAGGCGGACAGCTCCTCGCCGTCCATGATCTGCACGGTCTTCAGCTCGAAGAAGCGCGAACCGGCCACGTAGGCGGCGATGATGTTCTGCGCGAGCTGCGTGTTGGGGCCGGCGGCCGGGCCGAAGGGCGTCTCGATCTTCTCGTCGAAGATGGGGAGCGCGCCCTCCTTGTTGGCGGTCACCATCTTGCGCACGCCGAAGATGGAGCCCTGGGTCTCATGCTCGGTCAGCACCCAGTCCATCAGGTTCGAAAACGGGATGGGCCTCATGATGTCGCTCATACTGATCTCCTCTGTGCCATGCGGGATCACTTCCCCCGCATGCGTTGCGCCCGCGATGCGCCCACGGGCGAGTACCGATTGCAAGCGGGGCCGCCGGTCGGGTCGCTGCCGGCGATGCAGCGCCCCGACCGCGGTTGCGCGGCCCCGCGTGATGCCATATCGTGCGAGCCCGGGCGTCACCGGGGCCGCACGGGGCACCCGCGCCTAGTAGACGCGGTCGTTGAGCGTGCCCCAGAGCTTCTTGGACTGCTCCATCGTCCAGGAGTTGATGCGCTCCTCGTCGAACGCGACGAACTCGCGGTCCTTGTAGAGCACGCGGCCGTTGACGATGGTGGTGCGGCAGTTCTTGCCCATCATGCCGAACAGCATGTGGCCGTCGACGTTCTCCTCGGAGAACGGCGTGAACTTCGGGTAGTCCATCACGATGACGTCGGCGGCGGCGCCGGGCGCCAGCACGCCGATCTTGCGGCCGAAGTACGCGCTCGCCATGGCGGGGTTGTTCTGGAACAGCATCGTCATTGCCTCGCCCCAGCCCACGTTGGGCATGGCGGCGTTGTGGCGCTGGATGGTGAGGAAGACCTTCAGGCTCTCGAGCATGTCGTGCGTGTAGGCGTCGGTGCCCATGTGCACCGGGATGCCGCGACGGAAGAACTCGAGCACCGGCGCGCAACCCACGGCGTTGCCCATGTTGGACTCGGGGTTGTTGACGATGTTGGTGCCGGTCTCCTTGATGATGTCCATCTCGGCGGGCGTCACGTGGATGCAGTGGCCGAGCATGGTGCGCGGGCCCAGCAGGTCGTGCTGCAGCAGGCGCTCGATCGGGGAGATGCCGCCGCGGTTCAAGCGGGAGTCCCACACGTCGTTCATGCCCTCGCACACGTGGATGTGGAAGCCCGTGAGGCCGTTGTTGGCCTCGGCCATCTTGTCCATGGTCTCGTCGGACAGCGTGAAGGTGGCGTGCCCGCCGAACATGGCGGCGATCATGGAATTGCCCTCGGCCTGGGCCTTCGCCGCCCACTGGGCGAACTCGGCGTTCTCGGCGATGGACTGGTCACGCTTCTCGTCGCCGCGGCGGTCGGAGGTCTCGTAGCACAGGCACGCGCGGATGCCCGTCTCCTCGCAGACGTCCTTGATGGCGAACAGCGAGCCGGGAATCTCGCAGAAGCTCGCATGGTGGTCGAAGATCGTGGTCACGCCGTCGCGCAGGCTGTCGAGCACCGTGGCATAGGCGCTCGCGCGCGTGCCGTCGAGCGTGAGGTTGTCGTCGATCTTCCACCACTGCTGCTCGAGGTTCTCGAGGAAGTTCGTGGGGTTGCAGCCCTTGATGGCAAGACCGCGGGCAAGGCCGGAGTAGATGTGGGTGTGGCAGTTCACGAGACCGGGCATGATGATGCCGCCGTGGGCGTCCACATACTCCGCATCGGGGTGCGCCGCAGCCAGTTCGTCTTCTGCACCCACCTCGACGATCGCGTCGCCGTCGATGAGCACCGCCCCGCGCTCCAGATAGGGCTTCTCCTCGTCACGCGTGACGACTGACCCGTTACCTACGATGAGCATGGGTTCTCCTTTCGTCGTCTAAGGCGGGGTTTAACACCTCGGACTATGTGTTGTGCGGCGCGCCGAGAACCGGCCGACGGGCACCTCCCCCGCCTTCGCGCCTAAATGCCGAAACGGAAGCGGACCCGGACGGCATGCGCCGGGTCCGCTGCACGGGATAACGCCCCCGCACGCGATCGCGTCTTATTTCTTGTGGTCGGGCAGAACGGCGCCGACGGCGGCCTCCTTGGCGGCATCGACGTGCTGGTCCACAGGAGGAGTCGGAGGAAGCACCAGGTTCAGAATGATCGCCATGATGGCGCACGGCGTGATGGCGTTGGAGCCCACGACCGTGGAGATCCAGGTGGGCATGCCCTCGCCGGCCAGGCAGCCGGAGGCCATCCAGATGCCGAGGCCGAACACGACCGAGGTGCCCACGATGGTGGCCACGCGCTGGGTCAGGCCCTCCTTGGTGAACATGCGGATACCGTTCATGGTGATGGTGCCGAACACGCCGACCGTCGCGCCGCCGATGACCGGCTGCGGGATGGCGGTCAGCACCGCGGAGAGCTGCGGAAACAGGCCCGCCAGCGCGAAGACGGCGGCAACGATGACGAACACCCACTTGTTGATGACCTTGTTCGAGGCGATGATGCCGACGTTCTGGCCGAGAGCGCTCGTGGGCAGGCCGCCCAGGAAGGCGGAGACGATGCTCGTGACGCCCTGGGAGACGATGGCGCCGGAGAGCTCGCGCTCCTCGGGCATGCGGTCGATGGAGCCCAGGCAGGCGGCCGACACGTCGCCGATGACCTGGATGGCGACCATGGGGTACACCACGGCGAGCGTGATGCAGACCTCGGGATGGAACTCGAGCGGATAGGGCATGATCTTGGGCAGCGCGAAGATGCCCGCAGAGCCCACGCTCGAGAAGTCGAGCATGCCAAAGGGCGCGGACACGAGGATGCCCACGATCATGCCGAAGAACACGCTGCCGAGCTTCAGGGTGCCCTTGGTGAAGTTGGACAGGAAGAACACCACGGCGAACGTGATGAGCGCCACGATCCAGCTCTGCGGGGTGCCCCAGATGGGCGTGCCCTCGCCGCCGGCCATGTACTTGACGGCCGTCGGATACAGCGAGACGCCGATGGTGAAGATGACCGTGCCGGTCACGACCGGCGGGAACAGGTTCTTGAGCTTGCTGTAGAACAACCCGAACAGGATCGCCGCGATGCCGCCGACGATCTCGCCGCCGAGCAGCGACCCGAAGGAGAAGTCGGCGCCCATGGCCTGCAGCGCCGGCAGGAAGGCGAACGAGACGCCCATGACGATGGGCAAGCCGCCGCCGATGCGGCGGAACGGGGCGAACGCCTGCAGCGCGGTGTCGATGGCGGACAGGATCAGCGCGACCTGGATGATGTCGGTGCGCTGCTGGGCGGTCCAGCCGTAGACCGACGCGATGATGATGGCGGGCGTGATGATGCCGGCAAACGAGGCGAGAACGTGCTGCAGGGCGCACGGCAGCATGTCCTTGATGGGGGGCAAGCCCTCGCGCGTGAATAGGAAGTCGTGCGCACTCGCAGACTTCGTTGCCGAAGCGGTCTGTTGCGTCATAGGCGTGTCCCCTCTCATGAGTTGCGCGCCTGCAGCACCCGTAGCTTCAACAAGCGCGCCACCGCCCCCTCATGAGGCGGCGTTCCATATACATGACGGGGCCGGATTGGCCCCAACATTGATGAGCGATCCCTCGTTGCTTCTCAATGCTTACAAACAATCAGTTAGGCTAACTGATTGTTTGCAGTACTTGTATAACCCTCCGTTCACCCGCATTCAAGAAATTACCTGCAAGGCGTCGGTGAGCGGTCTGTTCCTACCGCTCACCGACCGGTGAACGGTAACCAAACTTTTTGTTTGGCGTCTCCCCGGTGAGGATAAGCTCGTCGCCTTGTCTTGCTTCTACCCGATAAACGTGCCCTGCGCGATCTGGTCGGCGATGCCGGCATAGCGCTCTTGGATGAACGGTTCGACCAGCACGTCGGACAGGGTCCCGATGCCCACGCCGCCGGTCGAGGCGTCCCCGGTCACCGTCTTGTTGCCGAACGACCCGCTCTCGATGTCGCGGAAGGCGTTGCGCATCATCATGTCGTTGTCGGTGAGCACCGATCCCGCGATGACCTGGTCGTAGGAGCTTCCCGCGTCGTTGGGCTGGGCGATGGCCATGCCGCGGCCGAGGTCGTACAGGGCGCGGCGGGCGCCGGCGTCCACAATCGACGCGTCGCCGAACAGGACGTCCACGTTCTTCTGCTCGACCATCTCGGTCGCGATCTCGTAGCCGCGCCCCTCGTCGGCAAACGAGTCGGCGTAGTCCTCGACCACCTGGATATTCGCGTTGATGGCGCGCGCGGCCGCCTCGTAGTTCGCCACCTTCTCCTTGGTGCCCTCAAGGCCCGTGCCGCCGATGAACCCGATGACGCCGGTCTTGGAGATGAGGCCCGCGAGCGCGCCGGCGAGCTGGCCGATCTGCGCGTTGTTCGGGACGAGGTTCTCGACGTTGTCGCGCTCGAAGTCGCCGTTCAGCACGATGAACTTGATGTCATCGTGCTCGGCAGCAGCCTGGTCGACGGCCTCGGTGTACTGCGCGCCCGGGGCGAAGATGATGGTGCAGCCGTCGTCGATGAGGTCCTCGATGGCGTCCTCCCAGTCGTCCTCGTCGACATGCTGCGTGTAGGTGTGCTCCCACTGATGCGCCTCGGAAGCGCTGACCAGGGCGTTGTAGCAGCTCTCGCCCCAGCCGCCGTCATCGATGGCGCCGTCGATGAACATACCCGCCTTGTAGGAGCGCTCCTCGGCGCAGGCGGAAAGCGACAGGGGCAGCGCGGCGGCGCAAGCGGCGGCCACCGTGCAGCGGATCACGTTTCTGCGGCTGATCGAATGTGCATCCATGTCAATCACCTTCCAACCATGAAAAAGTCTTTCACCAATCAGTTTGTTGAACCTGCCGGCCCTTGCCCCCAACAGGGCAACCAGCGGTGGGAATAATCGGTATACGGTGCGCTAACTCGACATTCCTGAAATTCCAGGGACAGTCCCTGAAATTTCACGCGAATTTTAAATTCCAGGGACAGTCCCTAAAATTTCACCATGAGGGAGTCGCTGATTCATGCGGGACCGAACGGCACACACTGAGGGATCTTGAGGGGACAGCGCGTGCCGCTCGGCCCCGCATTTATACCGCGTCGTCACCCGCGTGCTCCGCGCTCACGCGCTCGGCGATGTCGGCGCACTCGTTCACCGCGCGCTCCACCGCGTTCACGATGTTCTGGTAGCCCGTGCAGCGGCACAGGTGGCCGGAGATGAGCTTGCGGATCTCGTCGCGGGTATAGCGCTTGCCGGTGCCCACGATCTCGGTCGCGCTCATGATGATGCCCGGGGTGCAGAATCCGCACTGGACCGCGGCCTCGTCCACGAGCGCCTGCTGGACCGGCGTCAGCGTGCCGTCGCGCGCGAGCAGGCCCTCGGTCGTGATGATCTCGGCGCCCTCGCACCAGATGGTGAGGTACAGGCACGAGTCGATGGCCGTGCCGTCAAGCAGGACGGTGCAGGCGCCGCACTCGCCCACCTCGCACCCGCGCTTGACGCTCGTGAGACCCAGGCGGTCGCGCAGCGTGTCGAGCAGCATCTCGCGCTCGTCGACGCCGACCTCCATCGTCTTGCCGTTGACCGTCATCTTCACAAAACGCATCATGCGTCAGCACCTCCCTTGATGGCCGTCTCGCGGATCAGGCGGCGGGACAGCTCGGCGATCAGCTGAAGGCGGAACTCCTTGGAAGCACGCCAGCTCGTACGCGGGTTCATCTCCTCGCAGGCAAGATCGCCCACGGCGGCCACGGCCTCGTCGACGGCAAGCCCGCGAAGCGCGTCCTCGGTGGCGACGGCGCGCTTGGGATAGGGTCCCGCCACGCCGAACGCCAAGCGGATGTCGGCGATGTGAGCGCGATCGGCACCCATCTTGACCAGGCAGCTCACGCCCATCGTGGCGATCTCGAGCGCCTCGCGCTTACCGTACTTGTAGTACGTGCCGACAAACCCCTCATAGCCCGCACGAGGAAAGCGGATGCACACGAGCACCTCGTCGTGCGCACGGCTCGTGCGGCCGGGCCCCGTGTACCACTCGGATACCGGGATGTCGCGGTCGCCTTTCGGCCCCCGCACGCGCATGACGGCGTCGTAGGCCACGACGCTCGAGGCGGTATCGGCCGACGTGATGCCGTTGCACACGTTGCCGCCGATGGTGCCCACCGCGCGCAGCTGCGGGCCGCCCGGGGTGTCGGCCGCCATGCACAGGGCCTGCAGGTGCTCGGCCACGATCGGGTCCTCATGGATCTCGCGGAACGTGCACGCCGCGCCGATCTCGATGGTGCCGTCGTCGCACATGCGGATGCCGCGCAGCTCGGGCAGGTTGTGGATGGACACCAGGCGGCAGCCGGCGTGGCGCCCCTCGCGGATCTGCACGAGCACGTCGGTGCCCGCCGAGATGATGATGGCCTCGGGGTCCGCCACAAGGGCCGCCACGGCGTCGTCCACCGAGGTGGAGAGGTGGATGGATTCGAAGTCGTACATATTAGATGAGCCCCTCTTCCTTGAACTTGGCGACGAGGCGCTGCTGCGTCATCGGGATCTGGTAGAATGCGCAGCCCGTGGCGTCGAGAATGGCGTTGCGGATGGCGGGAGTCGGCGGCATCAGCGGCGGCTCGCCCAGCGCCTTGTTGCCGTACGGGCCGCTCGGGTCGTCGGTCTCCACGAACAGGCACTTCAGGTCGGGCACGTCCATGGACGTCGGGATCTTGTAGTCAAGCAGGTTGGGGTTCAGCAGGCGCCCGGTCGAAGGATCGATGAGCTGCTCCTCGTAGAGCGCGGCGCCGATGCCCTGCGCCATGCCGCCGTGCACCTGGCCCTCGGCGGTCGCCGGATTGATGATGCGGCCGGAATCGTGGACGTTCAGGATGTCGAGGATCTTGACGCGCCCGAGCGGCATGTCGACCTCGACCTTCACGAAGCACGTACCGAACGCGAAGGTGTTGTCGCGCACCTGCGCGGTCTCCTCGGCATGGATGTGCACGGAGTGGCGGAAGGAGTAGAACGCCTCCTGGGCGAGCTCCTCCATGCCGAGCACGACCTCGCCCGCCTCGTCCACGATCTCGCCGCTCGCGATGGTGAGGCCGCGCGCCTCGGGCTTGAGCTCGTAGGCGTAATCGAGGATGTTCTGGCGGAACTTCTCGGCGGTCTTGCGCACGGCGCGTCCGGTCACGTAGGTCTGGCGCGACGCGTAGGCGCCCGTGTCGAAGGGGGTGACGTCGGTGTCCTGGAAGCTCACGATGTGCACCCAGCTCGTCGGCACGCCGATGGTCTCCGCGGCCATCTGCGAGAACACTGTGTCCGCGCCCTGGCCGATCTCGGTGGCGCCGACCGACAGCTGGCAGGTGCCGTCCTGGTTGAGCACGAGGCGCGCGGTCGAGGTCTCCAGCGAGATGGGGTACACGCCCGTCTTGTACACGAAGGCGCTCATACCGATGCCGTGGCGGATCGAGCCGGTCTCGTCTTTGTATCGAGCCTTGAAATCGTCCCATCCGCTCGCCTCGCGCCCGGCGATCAGCGTCTGCGGAAAGCCGTTGGCGTGGTTCGTGATGCCGTTGAACGGATCGGAGTACCCTTCCGGCATGAGGTTCTTCAGGCGGAAGTCGATGGGATCCCACCCCTCCTTGCGGGCGATGTCGTCCATCATGCACTCGACGGTGAACTGGCCCTGCGGCATGCCGTAGGCGCGCATGGCGCCCGGCGCGGGAATGTTGGTGTAGACGGTGCTCGCCTGCGTGTGGCAGCCGACCTTGTCCTTATACGCCCAGCGGAACGCGTTGATGGCGTTGGCCGCGAGCGCGTGGCCGTGGCTCGCGTAGCCGCCTTGGTTGGACAGGCAGGAGCAAGAGCGGGCGATGATGTTCATATCGTCGTCGTAGGCGCACTGCACGTCGAAGCTCATGGGATGGCGCGAGCGGGTGTTCTGGAAGACCTCCTCGCGCGGGAGCTCGATCTCGACCACGCGGCCGCCGAGCTGGGAGGTCAGCCATGCGCACAGCGGCTCGTACAGCACCTCCTGCTTGTTGCCGAAGCCGCCGCCGATATAGGGCTTGATGACGCGGATGGTGCCCCAGGGCACGCCGAGCGCCTGGCCGCACACACGGCGCACGATATGCGGGATCTGCGTGGAGGACACCACGGTGATGCGGCCGGACTCCATGTAGGCGTAGCAGACGTTCGTCTCGATGTGGGTCTGGTCGACCTGCTGGGTCTCGGTATGTGCCTCGTAATGGTGGTACCTCGGGTCGGCGAGGGCCTCCTCCACCGAGTCGTAGCCGGTGCCCTCGAGCGGGGTCACCATGTCGGAGCGCGCGAGCACGTTGGTCTTACGGACCTCGGGGTGCAGCACGGGGGCGTCCGGCGCGAGCGCCTGGGCCACCGTGGTCATGGGCGGCAGCTCCTCGTAGTCAACATGCGCGAGCACGCTGCGGACGCCGCGGTCCGCCGCCACGTTGTCCTCGGCCACGACGACGGCGATGTCGTCGCCGTAGATGCGCACGCGGTCGTCGAGCAGGCGACGGTCGGCGACATCCTGGTGCGCAGGCTCGACGCTCCACGGATGGCCGGGCGTCGGGAACCGGTGCTCGGGCACGTCCTTGAACGTGAAGACGGCGACCACGCCGGGAAGCGACTCGGCCTCGGTCGTATCGATCGCGCGCACCCAGCCGTTGGCGATCTGCGCATGGACGACCCTGGCGACCAGGCACGGCTTGGGGCACAGGTCATCGGTGTACTTGGCTGTGCCCTTCACCTTATCGATCGCGTCGACGCGCTGCACGGCCGCACCGACCTCGTGCATCGGAGCGACCTTTTTCCAGAACTGCTGCTCCATACCCTTCTCCTCTCCATCCGGGCATCCCCGGAAACGGTATGCGTATGCCAAGGGGCTCGAGCGCGCGGCCCGTCCCATACCAGGTGGTTTTATGCGCCATGACCAGCGAACGCGCTGCCGCCCGATCATGCACAGGCATTCGATCGCGGACCTCGCCTTCGCGGAAAAGCGCGCGGATGCGTCTATTTAGCTGTTATTTGCGTTGCGTGCGAATGGTGAACGCGCAGTATGCGGACCCCATAGGTAACCCCCTTATCAGCTGCGGCCCTCTTCCGCAGCATTCATACGCAGACCGGAGGTTCAACGGACTCTTGCACCTTCAAAACCAACGGGCCCTGCGTAGCCTAGGAGCTCTAGCAGGTATTATACGCACTGGATAACGCCGGAAGCGCTACATGACGAGGATTTTTTATCACCGGTATTATCCATGGTGTGAGAATAATTTTGAGCTGCACGGATGCTGGTGCGTTCAGGGGCATATGAAACAACGCCGCCGTTCACCGTCGATTTTCGACCGCTTGCCTTGGCCAGGATGGGTTGGTTGGGAACGGGTTCGTTTCAACCCATCCCCCAGGGAAACACAGCCCGATCGCTATCACGCCGGGCGGTGCAACATGATTCGTTTGGCGTATCCCTAAGGGCGGCGGCGCAGCCGGCAGGCTCATGTGCCCTGTATGCGCACGGTGGGTCTAGTGACGGGTGTTATCCCCATCGGGGTAAAATGACAAAAATTTGTTATCTTGTTACAAGGATAATGAAGTAGCAGCGGTTTTTCTGATGCATGATAATAAAAAGTTGTAGCGCAAACCGCTTACAGTCGAAAATCGACCGTTTACAGTCCATTCCTTCATTGCATTTGTGCTGGTAGCACGGGAAAATGAGAGGAACGTATCACACATTCAGGAGAGTCGCATGAACAAGACCGTCGAGAGCTATCTGCCCTTCTTCAATTTCCTCGGGACCATCGTGGGCGGCAACACCGAGGTCGTCCTGCACGACTTCACCGATCCCTCGCGCTCCGTCGTGGCCATCCACAACGGATATATCTCGGGCCGCCACGTGGGGGCGCCCGCGACGGACTTCGCCCTCAAGATGATCAACAGCGACATCCCCGACGATCAGAGCCATACCGACATCTACATGTCGCACAACGCGAACGGCAAGCCCCTGCGCTCTTCGACCATGTTCATCCGTGAGGAGGGGCGCCTCGTCGGCATGCTGTGCGTGAACACGGACCCCTCGATCATCGTGCAGCTCAAGACGCTTGTGGACACCATCGTCGAGACGCTCCCGCCCGGCGTCGAGCAGAGCGTCGATACGGTCCAGCCGTCCAGCGTCGTCGGCGAGCACCTCACGACATCCGTCGACGACCTTGTCGGCAAGACGGTCGCCGAGTTCGCCGCGAGCCACGGCAAGGCCGTTGCGGACCTGTCTGCGCAGGAGCGCCAGGACCTGGTGCGCGTGCTCGATGGCGACGGCGTGTTCCTGCTCAAAGGCGCCGTGACCGTCGTGGCCCAGTTCCTGGACATCTCCGAGCCGAGCGTCTACCGCTACCTGCAAAAAGTTCGCCGCCGTTAGACTCGACCCCATGCAAATCGGGGGACGTACCTTCCGCGTGCAAAAATGCACGCGGAAGGTACGTCCCCCGATTTGCACTCTTGCCGCCACTTGGATAAGAAGGGGCTACTCGGTCGCACCCTCGCCCTGACGGGTGCGGCGGACGCTGCGCAGGCCGCGGTAGATCGTAGGCTCCGAGATATCGAGCAGGCGCGCGACCTCGCCGACCGCGCCCTTGATGCGGAAGACCCCCTGCGCGTCGAGCACGCTCAGCAGGCGCAGGCGCTCATCGACCGGAATGTCCAGGTCCTCGAACCCCAGCAGACGGCAGGCGTCGCGCACCGCCAACTCGATGGAATCGGCCGCAGGTGCCATGTGGCGCTCGGCGGCGACGGTGTCCAGCTGGCTGCGCACCATATCCAGGCGCCGCTGGCGCTGGTCGTCCGCACCGCCCGGGATGTAGGACTCGATGAGCCCGTGCAGCGCGTCCTCCAGCGTGCGGAATGCGGAGATATCTCGGTTGACGCACAGAAAGCCGATGATGCGCTCCCCTTCGCGGATGGGATAGGCGCCCGAATACAGCGTGCGCCCGTCCAGCGACTTGGTGGGATATCCCGAGCGATAGTCCCCGAGCTGGTCGGGATGCTCGACGAGCTCGGCCAGGTGGTCGGGCAGCGGCGCGCCCTCGCGTCGCCCCGAGACGTACGGGTGGACGAGCTTCACGAGCGAGTGGGCGGGGTCCTCGACATCGTGCAGGGCGATCTCCGTCTGGGCACCGAACATGGCGCCCAAAAACTCACACAGGGGGATATAGCGAGCCAGAAGCTGATTCATGCAGATTCTCATCCTCTATCGATGTCGCATCGGACCGTTCAGACCACAGCATACCACCGCGGCGCGAACGAACGGGAACGGCCGCCCCGCGTCGGAGCGTTTTGGGGCGTTTGGAAGGGCATGGGCGACAGTTCGTTTTGACCCATGCCGACAGGCGGGCCAAGGGGCGTCCGATCGATGCCCCGCCCGCCGACGTTACGCAAAAAGGCGGCGCACCTCTCGATGCGCCGCCTTCGCGTCTCACGCTTTCGTCGCGCTCCGCCTTAGAGGGCGACGACGACCTCAATCTCGACGAGGCCACCGGCCGGAAGGGCGGCAACCTGGAACGCGCTGCGCGCCGGATAGGGCTCGGTGAACTTGGTGGCATAGACCTCGTTCACGGCGGCGAAGTCGGCGATGTCGGCCAGGTAGACGGTGGTCTTGACGACGTTGTCGAACGTGGCGCCCGCAGCGGTCAGCAGCGCCTCGATGTTGGCGAGGGACTGCTTGGCCTGCTCGACGGCACCCTCGGGCATCTTGCCCGTAGCGGGGTTGATGCCCAGCTGGCCGGACATGAACACGAGGTTGCCGGTCTTGATGCCGGCGGAATACGGGCCGAGGGCGGCGGGAGCGTCGGGGGACGAGATAACGGTCTTCTCCATGTGCCTACTCCTTCACTTGAGGGGAACAAGACGGCTGCGCTGCAACGGCAGCCCGGCACGAACCACGAACCGTGCGAACCGCCGTTGCGAAGGGGCCCAATAAAGCACGAACGGCCCCGCGCGTGCGCTACCTCGATGCTATCCCACACCCCATGCTTCTGCAAGATAATTATTAGGTCTGATAACTTTTTATCCACAAGCGGCAGATTCGACCCCCTGACGGGCCGGTATCGACGCGGCATCGGGAAAAGACCCCCGACCCGACGCGCGGGCAGGGCGCCGAGCGCAGCTGCGTGTGCGCTTTTGGGGAGGCGCGCTCGCGCGGCGGGCGCTCACGGTATACTCTGGACGTTTACCGCAATGACCTGCAGAAAGAAGCATATGACCACCATCGCCGAACACCTTTGCGCCCCGCGCCGCCCCGAGCTGCTCGCGCCCGCCGGAGGTCCCGAGCCGTTCGCGGCCGCGCTTGCCGCCGGCGCCGACGCCATCTACTGCGGCATGGGGGCGTTCAACGCCCGCCGCAAGGCCACCAACTTCACCGACGAGGCCTTCGAGGCCGCCTGCCGCACGGCGCACCTCGCGGGAACCCGCGTCTACGTGACCGTGAACATCGTCATCAAGGATACCGAGATGGCCGATGCGCTCGAGCTCATCCGCCGCTGCGCGCAGCTCGGCGCCGATGCGTTCATCATCCAGGACTGGGGCCTGTTCTTCGAGGTGCACCGGCTCATGCCCGACCTGGAGCTCCACGTCTCGACCCAGGCGAACATCCACGACCTGCGCGGCGCCATCTGGTGCCGCGAGGCGGGGGCCGACCGCGTCACGCTTTCCCGCGAGCTTTCCGTCGCCGAGATCAAGCACATCTCGCAGGTCGGCATCGACCTCGAGATCTTCGCCCACGGCTCCATCTGCTTCTCTTATTCCGGCGTCTGCCTGCTGTCGAGCTTTGCGTGCGCGGGCCGTTCCGCCAACCGCGGCATGTGCGCCCAGCCCTGCCGCCTGCCCTACGAGCTGCTCGACGAGTCCGGCCGCGTCATTCCCACCCCCGGACGCGAACGCGCCCTGTGCCCGCGCGACAACTGCACCTCCGAGATGCTTCCCGAGCTGCTTGACGCCGGTGCCGGAGCGCTTAAGCTCGAGGGCCGCATGAAGGCCCCCGATTACGTCCACTCCGTCACCCGCGCGTACCGCGAGGCGCTCGACGATGCCATCGCGGAAACGACGCCCTCCGCAGACGACGCCCGCGACCGCGCCCGCCGTCTCAAGCGGTGCTTCAACCGCGACTTCACCTCCGCCTACCAGCACGGCACGTCGGGCGACGAGATGATGAGCTACGAGAGGTCGAACAACCGCGGCCAGGTCGTGGGCGAGGTGATCGGCAGCCGCCGCGCGGGAAACACCCGCGGCCTTCATCCCGATGACCGGCGCGTGCGCGCCGCGCTCGTGCGCATCCGTCTCGATGAGCCCGTCGGCAAGGGCGATCTTCTCGAGCTGCGCCATGACGACGAGTTCGACCAGTTCCTGACCGTTATCGCGCCCGACGACGCGCAGGCGGGCGACATCATCGAGGCCCGCGCCGCCCGCGCCATGCCCCAAGGGGCGATCGTTCGCCTCATACGCAGCCAGGCCGCCCTGGACGAGGCCGCTGCCGCCCTGCACCGCGATGTCCCGCGCAAGCGCGCGGTCGACGTATCCGTCCGCGCCCGCTTGGGAGAGCCGTTCTCGGTCACGCTCACCTGCAGCGATGACCCGAGCTTCACGGCGACGGCGACGGGATTTACGGTCGAGGCGGCGCGCACGCGCCCGGTTGGCGCCGAGGACCTCATCGAGCACGTGGGGCGCATGGGCTCCTCCCCCTTCGAGGCCGCCCGCTTTGACATCGACCTGGACGAGGGCTGCGGCATGGGGTTCTCCGCCGTCCACAAGGTTCGCGCGCAGGCGTGCGAGGCGCTCGAGCACGCCATGCTCGCCGGATATGCCGCCCGCGCCGACCGTCTCGCCGGACTTCCCGCCTTCATCTCCGTCGCGATCTCGGCAGACGGCCTTGAAACGGAGCGGGCGCAAGCGAAGACCGCTGGGGTACCCGAGATCTGCGCCGTCGCGACGACGCTTGAGGCGGCTCGCGCCGCATACGAGGCGGGCGCCGCGCGCATCTACATGACCTGCGACGACCTCCACGCCGCCGGGTTGCATCCGGACCAGTCGCTCAATCTGCCGCTCGTTCCCGTGGCTGATGAGATCTGCCGCGAGGCCGACCACGCGCGCATCGACCCGTGGATCCGCTCGGGGGCGCCCGTCGCGGTGGGCAACATCTCCGAGCTCGCCCTTTCCGCCGAGCGGGGGGCCGCTCCCGAGATCCGCAGCTGCCTGCCGGTCCACAACGTCGCGTGCATCCGGGCGCTCGAGCAGCAGGGGGCCGCGGGCTTCTGGCTCTCCCCCGAGCTGACGCTCGACGAGATCGAGCGCATCGCCCCGTACGCCGCGACGCCGGTCGGAATCATGGTGTCCGGCGCCCCGCGCGTCATGACGAGCGAGCACTGCATCCTCCAGGTCGCCGACGCCTGCATCCACGATTGCGCCCGCTGCCGCCTGCGGACCAGGTCCCTTTCGCTGCGCAATATCGACGGCAAGGTGCTGCCCGTGCGCACTGACCTCCACGGGCGCAGCCGCCTGTACGACGGCTATCCGCTCGACCTGACGCCCCAGATGCCGCGCCTGCTCAAAGCCGGCGTCACGCGATTCGCCGTCGACGGCACGCTGCTTGAACCCAGCGAGCTTGCCGAGCTGGTCGCCCGCGCCGCGCGCGCGCTCGAGGCGGCACGCGCCGGCCGCAAACCGGCCAAACGCCTCATGGGCGCTACGGCGGGCTGCCTGTTCGTAGGAGTTGACTGATGCCCCGTCTCGACGCACCGGACATCCTCTTTGAATCCCCGACGTTGATCGCCGTGGACAAGCCGGCGGGCATCATCGTCCACGGCGACGGCACCGGCACGCAGACGCTTACCGATCAGGTTCGATCTTTGCTCGAGCGCCGCGGCACCGAGGCAGACCGTGTTGCAGCCCGCGATCTTCAGTGCCTGCAGCGACTCGACCGTGAAACCACCGGCATCGTGCTGTTCTCGAAATCCAAGGCAACGCAGGGCACCTATGACCGCCTGGTCGCGGAGCATGCGTTCGAGAAACGCTACCAGGCCCTGGTGGAAGGTGCGCCCGCTTGGCGCGAGCGCACCTTCACCTGGCCTATCGGCCGCGACCGTCACGACGCGCGCCGCATGCGCGTCAGTCGGACAGGAAAAGCCGCCGTGACGCACGCGACCGTCGCACGCGAGCTCAAGCAGGGAAAACGCGTCCGAACCCTGCTCAACGTCGCGATCGAAACCGGCCGCAAGCACCAGATCCGCGTGCACCTCGCCCATGCCGGCTCCCCCATTGTGGGCGATCAGCTATACGGCCGCTTTGACCCGGCAGGCCTCATGCTCCACGCGTGCCGCCTCACCTTTGACGACCCCATCAGCTGCGAGCATATCGACATTCGATCCTCCGCCCCTTGGGCGTGATGCTGCGTCCGTTAGGAACCGGGCGCGGTTCGATCCCCGTTTTGCCTTCCTCCCGAACGGCTGCGCATTTCTTCTATGGTCAATAGGCGCACTCCCATTGCACATGCAGGCGCGTGAATCGAATCTTGGTCAAAAGCATCATTCCCATTGCAATTCGAGATAGTTGTCTGAACCGCTGCAGGTCGAATAGCAATATATAATAATATTTTGTTGCAGATTGATTCAGGCGAATCTTTCTAGTTCGATGCTAAGGCGCGTTCACTGGGCCGTCGTTACCATTCGGGGCCCGATTCGACGTCTCGGTTTGCAATGGGAGCGACCCTTTTGACCACGATTCGAATCCTGTACGCGCATTTGCAATGGGAGCGTACTTTTTGACCATGAGAAAGGCTCCCCTCCGCCACGATTCGGCATCTAGCAGGAAGGGAGCCGGTTTCATTCGAGCATAGGCTCGGAAGAGATGCGTCAGCTGGCCGAAAGGAGTCCGGCCTTCCCGAATGGACGCCGAACCCCGACCAAGCAAAGGCCTACGAAAGACTCGCGTTGATGAGTTTCTGGTTTACCCGGTTGACGACCTCCAGGTAATAGGCCCAGTCTTCAGCACTCATGCTGCTTTCGTCCATACCGTCGATCTGATTTGCGAACTCACTATAGCGCGCCATCATGGACGTATAGTCGGCGAGCATTGACACCGGGTTTCCTTCGTCGCGGTACTTCGTCATGAAAGCAATGTACTCATCCATGAACGCTTCGTATGCATCCATTGTTGCATGGATATCGGACGTCCCGCCATCGGATGCCGGTGCTTCAGGAGCAGCAGGCGTATCCGCCGCATCAGCTGTCGTCGCATCGGCAGGCGTCGCTGCGTCCTCCGCCGAGGAGGCAGCCTCGTCGGCAGCCTTAACGGTGATGCCTATGGTATTAAATCCCTTATAGGTAATGCTCACCGAGTTACCGGCAGCGTCGTCTGCCGAGAAGGATGTATCGCCCTTGCTATAGTCGACGGTGAAGCCTGCCGCCATGCACGCATCTACATATGCCTGCATAGCTGCAGTATCCGTGTCACCAATCGTGACGGAGAGCTGCGACGAGCTATCCGTGGTGATCTTGCCCCGCAGCGAGGCGGGTGCGGGCACCAAGGCACCGGGACCGGAGGTCGGCCACGTGATCTGCTCCAGCTCTACCGGAGCATCGAGGTAGACATCGAGCCTCTCCGATGATTCGAGATACGACAGACGCAGATAATAACCCTCGCTGTTGTAAGCAGCGTAGGATGAGCTCATCTGATCGGCATCCACCGTGTAGCCCATCTCGACACACGCAGCCTGATAGTCGGCAAATGCATCGGATGAGCACTTCTCGAACGTAACGGAAAAGCTTTCGTCACTATTGATGTTAACGCTCCCGTACTCAGTCGGCGGATCGGGCAACATAGTCGCCAATCCGCTTGTAGGCCAGCTCAACTTCTCTGGCGCAGAATTCGCACACCGCGAAATGCTTCCGATAATCGCAATCAGCACCACGACCGCCACGACAACAAGACATCCGCGCCGCTTGCCGCCACGTTTCCTATTTGGTGCGGAACTCGTCCCCGAAGACATCGCTCCCGCCTGCTCCCATTCCATGGTTCCTTCCCTTCACATCGCAGAATAGACTTGCCTCGATTCTCCGACCCCACGCCGTGCGTTTCATCAGTTGCCAACTGAATACGGCCTTCGATTCAGTTGGCAACTGATGAATACGCACGCGCACACTCCTACCATGAAGGGCGGCACAGCAACCGCTGCTAGGAGGCACAGGTGGACGACTATAACCTCGAACCCGGAGAATTCCTCATCATGCAGGAAGAGCACGTCCTCCTCGGCCCCATCAACAACAAGCAGCACATCCGTGCGGTCGCGCTCACCGACCGCACGCTCATCTTGGTAAATGACGTAGCAACGGGCCTGTTTAAGCGCACAACCATGGTGAAACGCTGCCCGCTTCGTCGTCTTCAACGCTCCACTCACGACGAGGTGCAGGCATTTGCCGGCAAGCTCGGTGATACCTGGTGGCTGCAGCTCCCCTTTGAGGGAGAACTCATCATGCTCACGTTCGAGATATCGCCGCGCCGAACCGCCGAGCGCTGGGCCGAAGCAATTCGCCTTGCCGCCGCGGGCAATTACGCCGCCATACGCACGCAGGGAACCTTGCCACCGGAGCTCGCTGGCATCATGGACAGCTCGCGCGACCTCATCGACAGCTTAACCGGGGGACGCAGCTCCAAACGCATCTCGGAACCGGAACGACAGGATGCCTCCGTCACCGTTAAGTGCGTTGGCTGCCATGCGCCGCTTACCGGACACCGCGGCACCACCGTCACCTGCAGTTATTGCGATACCGCGCAGACGCTGTAACTCAACTTCAACATTCCGTCGCGACCGCGTTCGACGCGCGACTGCACCCACCGATCGTATCAGGGAGACCACATGGGATTGCTTGACTCCGCCTTCGACTCGATCGAGGGAATGCTTGCCGATCAATGGAAGGACATTATTACCGCCGGCCCGTTTGATGAGCACGCGCTCGTTGCCCCCGGCGTCCGCAAGCGGCAGCAAAACGACTTTGGAGCTAACCTCGGCTCCGAGGACGTCCTCTCCAACGGCTCGGTCATCTTCGTTCCCGAAAACACCGCCGCATTCATCTTTAGCCAAGCAGGTATAGAACAGGTGCTGACCGAGCCGGGCGGACACGAATACCGCAACGGCGAAGCCACCGTGTTCGACCGGCAGGATCGCTCAGAACACGGCATGGGCCGCATCCTTCTAGACCAGGTGGGCGAGCGCTTCGGCTTCTCGGGCATGGCGTCGGAGGAGAAGCGTGTCGCCTATCTTAACCTGCGCGAAATCCGCGGGCTGCGGTTTGGCACGCGCGGCCCCTTGGTATACAACGATCAATATTACGGCACCGACCTCGAGCTGTATGCCTATGGCTCGTTCACCGTTCGCGTTGCCGATCCGATGCAGGTCGTACGGGACTTCGTACCCGCCAACATGTCCTCGTATTCGCTCGACGATCCGCAGGCGCGCAAGCAGCTGCTCGCCGAGTTCCTGCACTCCTTCACGGTTGCCGCCAACGCTTTATCGGAGTCCTACCGCATCTCGCAGCTCCCTATGCATGCCGACGATATCGCCAGCTATATTGGTGCCGATATCGCGAACGCTGGCACCTGGCCGGCACGATTCGGCCTTGAGCTTGTTGCGGTAGCAATTGAAAACATCGAGCTGTCCGAGCAGTCGCGCGAGCTGGTGCGCCAGTTCTCTGAGAAGAAGATGAGCGTCCGAGCCTACGAGGGCGTCTCGCAACGCGCAGCCGATGTGGCCGCTCAGCAGATGATTGCCCAAGGCGTGCGCGACAACGGGCTGGGCGAAGGCGGAGCCATGCTGTTCGGCATGAACTTGGCAGCCGGTTTGGATCCGCGCACCGCAGCGTCTGCGAGCGGCGGAGGGACCGCCGCCGTATCGAACGCATCTGAAACCGGTGCCGGTGCCGCGCATCCCACGGGAGCTGCAGGCGCCTCCGCTTCACTGGACGACCAGATAGAGGCACTGCAAAAGCTAAAAGGACTCCTGGACGCAGGCATCCTCTCGCAGGATGAATTTGATGCAAAGAAACGCGAGATTCTGGGGCTCTAGGGAGGCGCTGAATAATAGCTTTCACGGCGGTCGAAAGCCGGGTCTCAGAGCTGGCAACATCGCTCTGAGACCCGGCTTTTCCATCGTCTTCAAAAACCCGCCCCTACCACGGGATCGCATAGACCTCGATTGCTGCATATTCGGGGATGTCGTACTCGTTGAACTCAAACGGGACGGATGAGCCTGGGGCGGGCGCGTTCACGAATATCGCATCGCCGAATATGATGTTGCCCTGTGCGTCGCGAAGAATCAGCGAAATGGCAGTCTGGCCCATTCCGCCGTCAAAGCAATCGACGCCCTCTTCCATCAGCGCAATCTCGCCCGTAACGATCGTGCCACCCAGCTGATCAAGCGCTGCATGCACACCGCGCGCTTCAAAACGCGCCGGAGTTCCCGTTGAAGCCACCACGTTGTGATCCTGCGGTGGCACCGCCTCGAACGTCATCTCGGCAGGAGCCGCACCATTCCCCGCAACGCCACCAAAATACTGCGTCTCTCCCGGCATAAGCGAAAACAGCACCTGTTCCTGGGTGAACACGACGGAACCCGATGCATCACGCCCGGTAATCGTAACCTGGGGCAAATCGACACGCGTATCCGCGCTCGCATTGCGCAATGCGAACCCGTAGTTCACGTAACCCATGTCCCCGACCCACCAGCCACACTCAACAATTTGCAGATCTGCCGTGTCGAAGAGCGGCGCCACATCACCGTCGTTGAGCAATGGGGCCGCGATGCCGCTGTCGCTTGCAGACGTCCCGTTTTCGGACGACGCTCCGTTCTCACGCATATTCGTCTCAGGAATGCCGGCAGAGGACTGCCACCCCGCAGTTACGCTGTCCGTGTTGCCACCCATAAACCGCGACACGGCGATATAGCCAGCAATAACAATAAGGACAACAAGGACCAGAGCAACGACCGCGGCTCGGCGCGTCCCTGCGCGACGCGGCACCGCAGCTGCATCTGACAAATCGCCGACGCCACCATCCGACTGCTTTACGGCATCGCTCGGAACGTGATCTCGGCCATTCTCTAATGCCGCTCGCTTTCTAATTCCAGCAGGCGTAGAACCGATACCCTCTCCATTGGCGGCATCATTCAGTGCTGCAACAAGCGCCGGCACGCTCTGGTATCGCGCGCTCGGCTCAAAAGCGCTCGCGCGCTCAACGACAGCCCGCAGGGCTTCCGGCACCGTATCCGCCGCAATCGCCGATGCGTAGCCCTTCTCGGCAGGGCACACACCCGTTAGCAAATAGCCCAACACCCGGCCCAAGGAATACACGTCCGACCGTACGTCGGTGGCCGCAAATCCATGCTGTTCGGGCGAGGCATAGCCCCATGTGCCCAGCGTAGCCTCATCGGCATCGTTATCGCGACCCGGCATCAACGCTATCCCAAGATCTATCAGATGCGCGCCGTCGGCCGCCACCACAATGTTCGAGGGCGCGATATCCCGATGAATGATGCCATGGTCGTGAAGTGCCTCCACCGCCTCACATACATCATGCATGAGCCGCACAGCTTCTGTTGCCGGCAGAGCGCCGCCTGCTTCAATGACTTGCTCAAGCGTCGAACCCGGCACATATTCGTACACCACTACAAAGCGATCGGGCAACTCGTAGGTCGCCACCACCTGCGGCAGACGCGAGCAAGCACAGTCCGCAAGCGCTGCCCATACGCTGCGATTCGCAAGCTTCTGCGGAATCTTCTTGCGCACGAACGGGCCCGCGTCCTCAATCGTCACGAGCTCCGTGGTTCCGCCGCGACCGTCCGCGAGGACGCGAACCACCTGATAGGCATCGTCGATACCCATCGCATGCATGGTCTGTTCCTCGTTCAATCCGGCGATCCTCACCCTGCGCATCCGCTTTGCAACCCCTCTCCAGCGCCGCGACACGCTTATGGAGAGTATTGTAATCAGATTCTAAGCAGGGTTTCGAACCGTTTCCTCAGCTCGTAACTGAATCGAGGGGATGTATTGGCATGTTCCCAGACACAATCATGCGCTGCAGCATGGGGTGCTTCTGAGAATCAATATGAGGCATCGAATCAAAAACCTTTTGTCCGAACCGCCGCGAAGCGAATATCCCCTACACCGCCGCACGCTTGAGCGGACCAGTGCCAAGCAGCGTCTTTTCGCCGCGGCTCCACAGCTCGTCTTCGCACTCAACGCGCGTTTTGCCGTTCTCGATGCACCAAATGATGACGGCGTCACGACGAACCTTAGGCCACAGTTCGGCCACGCCAGCAAGCCTTAAGAGCCGCTGCGTCTCGATGAGCGAGCATTGGAGTCCAAACGCCAGCATGATGGCGTGGTCACGACCAGGGCGGCTCTTGCCGGCAAAGATATCGTACACAACGGTAGGATTCAAGCCGGAGGCGCGCACGACAGCGGCCTTCTTTACACCCAAACGCTCACGCAGCTCCTCAAGATAGCTCACCAAGGTGCGATCAAGCGTTTCGCCCTCAGATAGATACTCATCGACCGTAGAGGAGGCAAGCAGGCGCTCCAACAAATCCTCAGTGGATTTCTCCTTGGCCATCGCCGCCTCCTTTCGCTATGCACAACCACCCAAATGAAACATCCCTATAGTACCATCGCACTGCAACAGGGCACCCTGTTGGGTCTTTCGTCCACTTAGGATTGGAGTTCATACCAGCTCTGCGTATAAATCGAGTCAGTATTGATCACAACTGAAACAGCTGCGCACGCGTTGAATGGTTAAAAACCCCACTCCCATTGCAAACGCGCGCGCAGGACCGAGTCCAAGCGGACACCCCTGCCCGAAACAAAAAGCGCTCCCGACGTGAGTCGGGAGCGCTTGTTCGCACAATGCTCGGAATGGCTTAGAACTCAGCGCCGCACTTCTTGCAGATGCGCAGCTTGTTCTTGCCGTCCTTCTTGTGGCCGACGCGAGTGGCCTGGCCGCACTTGGGGCAGATGAGCATCACGTTGGAGGCGTCGATGGCGGCCTCCTGGGACACGATGCCGCCCTGCTGGTTCTGAGCGGTGGGCTTCATGGCCTTCTTGACGATAGCCACGCCCTCGACGACAACCTTGCCCTCAGCGGGAAGCGCGCGCAGGACAGTACCCGTCTTGCCGCGATCCTTGCCGGAGAGCACCTTGACGTTATCGCCCTTCTTGATGGACATAGACATAACGGTCTCTCCCTAACTACAGGGTCTCGGGTGCAAGCGAGACGATCTTCATGTACTTCTTGTCACGAAGCTCACGAGCGACGGGCCCGAAGATACGGGTGCCGACGGGCGAGCCGTCCTTGTTGATGACGACGGCAGCGTTGTCATCAAAGCGGATGTAGGAACCGTCCTTGCGACGGACCTCCTTCACGGTGCGGACGACGACGCAACGCACGACGTCCTTCTTCTTGACGTTAGCGCCCGGGGTGGCCTCCTGGACGGCGGCGATGATCACGTCACCGATGCCGGCATAACGACGCTTGGAGCCACCGAGCACCTTGATGCAGCGAACCTTGCGCGCACCGGAGTTGTCAGCAACCGTGAGCATGGTTTGCATTTGAATCATGGTAGTTCCTCCGAATGAGAGAACGATGAGAGGTGCGCCGGCCTATGTGGCGGGTTGCGCCGGCGCGGCGCACGTCATCGCAGAAGCGTACGGTTGGTGATTACTTAGCGCGCTCGATGATCTCGACGAGACGCCAACGCTTCATCTTGGACAGAGGACGGGTCTCCATGACGCGGACGGTGTCGCCCACGCCAGCGGTGCACTCCTCGTCGTGAGCGTGAAGCTTCTTGGTGCTGGTCATCATCTTGCCGTACTTGGGGTGGCGCTTGCGCTCCGTGGTCTGGACAACGATGGTCTTGTTGCCCGAGATGGAGACGACGACACCCGTGCGGACCTTGCGCGAATTACGCTCAGTCGTTTCAGTCATGCTCTAACTCCTGAATCTACTCGGCCGCAGCGGTCTTCTCCGCTGCAATCTGACGGGCGCGCTGCTCCGTGAGGACACGAGCGATGTCCTTCTTCACGGTCTTGACGCGAGCGGTGTTGTCCAGCTGGCTGGTGGCCATCTGGAAACGAAGGTTGAAGAGCTCGGCGCGCATCTCCTTCAGCTTGTCGGCAAGCTGAGCGTCCGTGAGCTCACGAATCTCTGCGGGCTTCATTAGTTATCCTCCTCGGCAGCGGCGTCGGCGTTGCGGATGAGGACCTTGGTCTTAATCGGCAGCTTATGCTGGGCAAGACGCAGAGCCTCGCGCGCAATCTCCTCAGAGACGCCGGAAATCTCAAACATGACGCGGCCGGGCTTGACGACGGCCACCCACTCCTCCGGGTTGCCCTTACCGGAACCCATGCGGGTCTCAGCGGGCTTCTTGGTGATGGGCTTGTCGGGGAAGATCGTGATGAACACGCGACCGCCACGCTTCATGTAACGAGTCATGGCGACACGAGCGGCCTCGATCTGACGGTTGGTGATCCAGTGAGCCTCGAGAGCCTGGAGACCGTAGTCACCGAAATGGAGCTCGGTATGGCCCTTGGCATGACCCTTCATGGAGCCACGCTGCACCTTGCGGTGAAGAATACGCTTAGGGGCAAGCACTACTGACCCCTCCTCTCGGAATTACGACGGCGAGGACGCGAAGGACCCTCGAGAGCCGGGTTGGGAACCGGCTGACCCGGAAGCTTCTCGCCCAGGTAGATCCAAACCTTGACACCACAGGCGCCCATGGTGGTGTGGGCGACGGCCGTGCCGTAGTCGATCTTGGCGCGCAGGGTGTGCAGAGGCACGCGACCCTCGCGGTACCACTCGCGGCGGCCCATCTCGGCGCCGCCCAGACGGCCGGAGCACTGGATACGGATACCCTTGGCGCCGGACTTGCGAGCGGTCTGAACAGCCTTGCGCATGGCGCGACGGAAGGCAACGCGGCCCTCGAGCTGCTCGGCGATGGACTGGGCGACGAGGTTGGCGTCGAGCTCGGGACGCTTGATCTCGATGACGTCGACGGACAGGTGGCCGCGGTCGACGCCGACGACCTTCTCGAGGTCGGTGCGCAGGGTGTCGATCTCGGCACCCTTCTTGCCGATCACGATGCCGGGACGGGCGGTGAAGATGATGATCTTCACCTTGTCGCCGGCGCGCTCGATCTCCACGCGGGAGACGGCGGCACGAGACAGGCGCTTCTTGAGGTACTTGCGGATCTCAAGATCGTTGCCGAGGGTCTCGGCGTAGTTCTTATCGGCGAACCAACGGGAACGCCAGTTCTCGGTGATACCGAGACGGAAGCCGGTGGGATAGACTTTCTGACCCATGGCTCTACGCCTCCTTTCCGGGAGCAACGATAACGGTGATGTGGCTCGTGCGCTTGAGGATGCGGGAAGCGGAACCCTTGGCGCGAGGACGGATGCGCTTCAGCGACGGGCCCTCGTCCACGTAGGCGTACTTCACGACGAGGTCGGAAGCGCGCATACCGTTGTTGTTCTCGGCATTGGCCACGGCGGACTTGAGAACCTTCTCAACGTCCACAGCCACGGCGCGGTTGCAGAAATGCAGGATATCGAAAGCCTGAGCCACGGACTTGTTGCGGATCAGGTCGACCACCAGGCGAGCCTTGCCGGGGGACACGCGAACGTACTTGGCCGTCGCGCGGACCTCGCGGGTCGCGGTGTCGGTTGACTTAGTTGCCATTTACGAAGAACCCCCCCTATTTGGCCTTGTGGCCGCGGAACGTACGGGTCGGCGCGAACTCGCCGAGCTTGTGACCAACCATGGACTCGGTGACATACACGGGCACATGCTTGCGGCCGTCGTGGACGGCGATGGTGTGACCGACCATCTCGGGGAAGATGGTGGACGCGCGGGACCAGGTCTTCACGACGTCCTTCTTGCCGGCCTCGTTCATCGCGACGATACGCGAGAGAAGGCGAGCTTCTACGAACGGGCCCTTTTTGAGACTTCTGCTCATAAGTGCTAACTCCTAAAACTCGGTATCGACTACTTGCGACGACGACGGATGATGAGGGCGTTGGAGACCTTCTTCTTGTTGCGGGTGCGATAGCCCTTGGTCGGCTTGCCCCACGGAGTAACAGAAGGACGACCGGAGGTGTGGTTCTTGCCCTCGCCACCGCCGTGCGGGTGGTCGACCGGGTTCATGACCGTACCGCGGACGGTAGGACGGACGTTCAGCTTGCGCTTGCGACCGGCCTTGCCGATGACGATGTTGGAGTGCTCGGCATTGCCGACCTCACCGACGGTGGCACGGCAGGTGAGCAGGATGCGGCGCATCTCGGAAGACGGCATACGCACGATGGCGTACTTGCCCTCCTTGCCCATGAGCTGGCAGGCGGTGCCGGCGGAACGAGCGATCGCGGCGCCCTTGCCGGGCATGAACTCGATCGCGTGGATCAGCGTACCGACGGGGATGTCGGCAAGCGGAAGAGCGTTGCCGGGCTTGATGTCGGCATCGGAGCCGGACACGACGCGGTCGCCGACCTTGAGGCCCTTGGGCGCGAGGATGTAGCGCTTCTCGCCGTCCACATAGTGGAGCAGGGCGATGCGCGCGGAACGGTTGGGATCGTACTCGATCGTGGCAACCTTGGCGGGCACGCCGTCCTTGTTGCGCTTGAAGTCGATGATACGATAGCGACGCTTCACGCCGCCGCCCTGATGGCGGACGGTGATGCGACCCTGGTTATTACGACCGGCCTTCTTGGGCAGGGGCGCGAGAAGGGACTTCTCGGGTTTGTTGGTCGTGATCTCGGAGAAGTCCGAGATCGTCTGCCAACGCCTACCGGCGCTGGTCGGTTTAAGGTGCTTTACAGCCATTACCTATCCCTTTCATATCAATCCGCTCGCCACCGCAAGCAGGGACGCGGGTGCGGTGACACCGGATTTACCACGGTACCGGGCGGCTCCATCTTTTGAGCCCGGTACATCCAAAACTCCCTCGCTGCTCGCGAGGCTGGAATGCATGCGGGGCTCGATCTTAGGCCTGGTTGCCGAAGATCTCGATGGACTGGCCCTCGGCCACGGTGACGATGGCCTTCTTCCAGGAGCGAGTCTGGCCGGCGACGTAGCGCACGCGCTTGGTCTTCGGCTTGACGCGCAGGGTGTTAACGCGGGTGACCTTCACATTGAAGATCTCCTCGATCGCGTCCTTGATCTGATACTTGTTAGCATCCTTGTGGACCTCGAACGTGTAGCGATTCTGCTCCATCTCAGCGTAGGAGCGCTCGGACACGATGGGGCGGATGATGATCTCGTGAGCGGTCATTTATGCGAGCACCTCCCCGAAGTGGGTCGCGACGTCAGCGGGCATCAGCAGGGCGCCGTTGTTGAGGAGGTCGTAGGTGTTGGCCTCGGACGGCGTGATGATGAACGTCTTGGGGATGTTACGGAACGACAGGTAGGCGTTGATGTCGTCCTCGCGCACGATGATCGTGAGGCGCTTGCCCTCGATACCGAGGTTCTTGAGCAGGGCGACGGCAGCCTTGGTGGACGGCTTCTCGAAGCCGTAGTCGTCGACGAGGAAGAGCTCGTTGTCGCGCAGCTTGGCGGACAGCGCGGAGCGCATGGCGAGCTTGACCTCCTTGTTGTTCATACGCTTGGCGTAGGAACGGGGCTTCGGCCCGAAGATGACACCGCCGTGACGCCACTGGCCGGCACGGGTCGAACCCTGACGGGCGTGACCGGTACCCTTCTGACGCCAAGGCTTCTTGCCGCCACCGGAGACCTCGGAACGGCCCTTGGTGGACTGGGTGCCCTGACGCCAGCATGCCCTCTGGCACGTGACGATGTGGTGCATAACGTGGACGTTCGGCTCGATGTCGAAGACCGCAGGCGCGAGCTCAACCTCGGCGGCCGCCTTGCCCTCGCTGTTCTTTACTTCAAACTTAGACATGTTCTGTTCTCCTTGGTATGACTCTAGGACCTACTGGACCTGAGGCCCTTAGGCCATACGGATGGCGACCAGAGCGTTCTTGCCACCAGGGACGGCACCCTTGATGAGCATGAGGTTCTGCTCGGCATCGATGCGGACAACGGTGAGGTTCTTCACGGTCACGCGCTCATCGCCCATGTGACCGGCCATCTTGACGCCCTTGAGGACGCGGGCGGGATAGGCGCACTGGCCGATGGAGCCCGGATGACGCTTGAAGTGGGAACCATGAGTCATAGGACCACGGCGCTGACCCCAGCGCTTGATGCGGCCCTGGAAGCCCTTACCCTTGGAGGTACCGATGACATCGACCTTGGCGACGTCGGCAAAGTCAGCGACAGTGACGGTCTCGCCGACCTTGTGATCCTCGCCGTTCTCGACGCGGACCTCACGGAGGTAACGGACGGGCTCGACGCCGGCCTTGGCGAAGTGACCAGCCATGGGCTTGTTCACGTTCTTGGCCTTGATGTCGCCGAAACCGATCTGGACGGCATCGTAGCCGTCGGTGGCCTTGGTTTTAACCTGCGAGACCGCGCAGGGGCCAGCCTGGATGACCGTGACGGGGACGACGTTGTCGTTCTCGTCCCACACCTGGGTCATACCGATCTTGCGGCCGAGAATCATGCTGATCATTCAATGATCCTAACTCTCGGTGGTCTTGGGACACTGCGTCCGCCCCTTGCGGACGCCCCTAGAGGACCACTATCGGACGTGCGTGCCACGTAGCTTTGCATTCAACGTGCGTCAGCGCGCTCGGCAACCCATTCGCGAGCGTGCTCTCCGCAGGTGGAATCCTCCCCTATCGAGGCACAGCTTGATTAGTATACACGGCCACGGGCGTGTCCATATTTTCTTCGCATTGAATTCGCAGCGTAGGGCACATGCGCGGACATAATCGCTCGCCCTGGGGAAAACGACGGAGTGGATGGCACCGGATTCAGGCGGATGCATCTGCCGGCGCATTCGAAGCCGACCCGTCCGCGCTACAGCTGGGGGTTCACGATCGCCTGGTTGATGAAGGCCCGGCGCTCGCGATCGTACGTGTAGACGAGGATACAGCAGTTCCCCAGGGGAACGTCTTGCGGGCAGCGGGCGAGATGCTCCCACACCTTCTTGAACTGCAGGGTCGCAGAACCATGGCTCGTGGCCAGGACGGCGGCATCGTCGTCGGCGCGCTCCATGATGTCCGTCAGCGTGGCGACCATGCGCTCCCGCAGCGCCGCGCTCCCCTCTCCCCCATATGGGACGAGGGCCTCGCCGGGATCCCACAGCTCGCAGGGAACATCGGCGGCAGGACCGCCCTCGAAGGGACCATAGCTGCGCTCCATCAGGCCGTCGACGGGCTCGATCTCCGGAAGGTCCGTAACTCCTGCGGACGAAAGATCGGCGCGGACGAGCCCGAGGGTCGCCTTCGCCCGTCCCAAGGGCGACGTGCAGAGCCGGTCGAAGCGCACGTGCTGCTCGATGAGCCAGCGGGCGGCGGCATGCGCCTGCGCGATGCCCAGCTCGGTAAGCGGCGCGTCGCACCGTCCCTGGACGAGGTGATTGAGATTGAACTCCGTCTGCCCGTGACGAAGCAGATACAGCTGGGACATCCCGCTCCTTTCGGCTCCTGTTCCGCCCGCCATGATACCGCAGCGGGCCCGATGCATGCGAGGCGAGCCGGATCGGGCCCGCGCAAAACGATAAAGGCCCCCGGCGCGATGCCGAGGGCCATACAGCAAGCTATCGAGTTTGGCTTAGAGCTTAATCTCGATGTCGACGCCGGCGGGCAGGTCGAGACGCATCAGCGAGTCGACGGTACCGCTGGTGGGATCGAGGATGTCGATGAGGCGCTTGTGGGTGCGCATCTCGAACTGCTCGCGGGAGTCCTTATCCACGTGCGGGGAGCGGATGACCGTGTAGAGGTTGCGCTCGGTGGGCAGGGGGATGGGGCCGGACACGCGGGCACCGGTCTTCTGAGCGGTGTCGACGATGAGCTTAGCGGACTGGTCCACGACCTCGTGATCATAGCCCTTGAGGCGAATCCTGATCTTCTGGCTAGACAACGTTACCTCCAAATGGCGTGCGAGGGCTTCCTCGCAATCAAACTAGTGTACGTGCGAGGGGCCTTAGGCGTTGCCGCCGGCCTTGGCCACGACCTCGTCCGTGATGGACTTCGGCGCGGGCTCGTAGGAATCGAACTGCATGGTGTAGGACGCGCGGCCCTGGGTCTGGGAGCGGAGGTCGGTCGCGTAACCGAACATCTCGCCCAGAGGCACCTTGGCGCGAATGACCTTGGCACCGGAACGATCGTCCATGCCCTCGATCTTGCCGCGACGGCCGGACAGGTTGCCCATGACGTCGCCCATGTACTGCTCGGGGGTCTCGACCTCGACGGCCATGACCGGCTCGAGCAGGATCGGGTCGGACTTCTTGAGGGCGTCCTTGATCGCCATGGAGCCGGCGATCTTGAAGGCGGCCTCGGAGGAGTCGACCTCGTGGTAGGAACCGTCGAACAGGGTCACCTTGACGTCGACCACCGGGTAGCCAGCGATGACACCGGTCTCGAGGGCCTCCTGGATACCCTTGTCGATGGAGGGGATGTAGTCCTTGGGCACGACGCCGCCGACGATGGCGTTGACGAACTCGTAGCCGAAGCCCTCTTCCATCTTCTCGAGCTTGATGACGGCGTGGCCGTACTGACCGCGACCACCGGACTGACGGACGAACTTGCCCTCAGCGCGGTCGACGTCGTGGCCGGGAGCCTCGCGGTAGGCGACCTGGGGCTTACCGACGTTGGCCTCGACCTTGAACTCGCGCAGCAGACGGTCGACGATGATCTCGAGGTGCAGCTCGCCCATGCCGGCGATGATGGTCTGGCCGGTCTCGTGGTCGGTGCGGACGGTGAAGGTCGGGTCCTCCTCGGCGAGCTTGGCGAGCGCGAGGCTCATCTTGTCCTGCTCGGCCTTGGTCTTGGGCTCGACGGCAACGTCGATAACGGGATCGGGGAACTCCATGGACTCGAGGACGATCTCGTGGCCCTCCTCGCACAGGGTGTCGCCGGTGGTGGTGTTCTTGAGGCCTACGGCGGCGAGGATGTCGCCGGCGAAGGCGCCGTCGACGTCGACACGGTCGTTCGCGTTCATCTCGAGGATGCGGCCGAAGCGCTCGCGCTGGCCGTTGGTGGCGTTGACCACGTAGGAGCCGGCGTCGATGTGACCGGAGTACACGCGGAAGAAGGTGAGCTTACCGACGTAGGGGTCGGTCATGATCTTGAACGCCAGAGCGGAGAACGGAGCGTCGAAGCTCGTCTCGCGGGTGTCGGCCTCGCCGGTGTCGGGGTCGGTACCCTCGACGGCCGGAATGTCGAGCGGGCTCGGCAGGTAGTCGACGACGGCGTCGAGCAGCTCCTGGACGCCCTTGTTCTTGTAAGCGGAACCCACGAGGACCGGGTTGAGGTCGTTGGCGAGAACGCCCTTGCGGATGGCGGCCTTGAGCATCTCGACGGGGATCTCCTCGTCCTCGAGGACCATCATCATGAGCTCGTCGTCGTACTCGGCGGCGGCGTCGAGCAGCTCGGCGCGCTTCTCGGCGGCGATCTCGGCGAACTCGGCCGGGATCTCGTCCATGGGCTCAGGGTAGGTCATGCCCTTGTCGTCGGCCTTGAAGTCCCAGGCGACCATGGTCACCAGGTCGATGATGCCCCAGAAGTTGTCCTCGGAGCCCATCGGGACCTGGATGGCGACCGCCTTGGCGTGCAGGCGCTCCTTCATGGTGTCGATCGCGTGCCAGAAGTCGGCGCCGATGCGGTCGAACTTGTTGATGAAGGCGATGCGCGGGACGTTGTAGGTGCGGGCCTGGCGCCACACGGTCTCGGACTGGGGCTGAACGCCGGCAACGGCGTCGAAGACGGCGACGGCGCCGTCGAGGACGCGCAGGGAGCGCTCGACCTCGGACGTGAAGTCCACGTGGCCCGGGGTGTCGATGATCTGAATACGGTAGGCGGGGCCGTTCTTCACGTCGCCGCCCTTGTGCCAGAAGCACGTGGTGGCAGCGGAGGTGATGGTTACGCCGCGCTCCTGCTCCTGGACCATCCAGTCCATGGTGGCAGCGCCGTCATGGACCTCACCGATCTTGTGGGTCTTGCCGGTGTAGTACAGGATGCGCTCGGTCGTCGTGGTCTTACCGGCATCGATGTGGGCCATGATGCCGATGTTACGGGTGTCGGACAGTTTGTACTTAGGCTTAGCCATGTGTATCTATCCTTCCTCGGTTTACCAACGGTAGTGAGAGAATGCGCGGTTGGCCTCGGCCATCTTGAAGACATCCTCGCGACGCTTCACGGAAGCGCCGACGCCGTTGGAGGCGTCGAGAATCTCGTTGGCCAGACGCTCGGCCATGGTCTTCTCCTTGCGGGCGCGGGCGAAGTTGACGATCCAGCGGATGGCCAGCTGGGTGGCACGACGGGAGTTGACCTCCATGGGCACCTGGTAGGTGGCGCCACCGACGCGCTTGGGCTTGACCTCGAGGGTCGGGCGGACGTTGTCCATGGCCTTCTTGAAGACGGCCAGGGCGTCCTGCTCGGACTTGGCGGCGACCATGTCGAAGGCGCTGTAGACGATGCGCTCAGCGGTGGCCTTCTTGCCGTCCAGCAGGATCTTGTTGATGAGCTGGGTCACCAGGCGGTTGTTGTACACGGAATCCGGCTGGATCTCGCGATGAAGATTCTTAGTCTTGCGACGAGGCATAGGTATTTCTCCTCTGGTATTGAAGCGACGCGATGCCTGTTCGGCGAATATTCGTGACGTCGCGGAAACGGTTCGTTACAGATCTGCTTACTTCTGCTTCGGACGCTTGGCGCCGTAGCGGGAGCGAGCCTTCATGCGGTTGTTCACCGGAGCGCAGTCGTAGGCGCCACGGATGATCTTGTAGCGAACACCAGGGAGGTCGCGCACGCGGCCGCCGCGGACGAGCACGATGGAGTGCTCCTGCAGGTTGTGGCCCTCACCGGGGATGTAAGCGGTGACCTCGATGCCGTTGACCAGGCGAACACGGGCAACCTTGCGCAGAGCCGAGTTCGGCTTCTTGGGGGACGTGGTGAACACGCGGGTGCACACGCCGCGCTTCTGCGAGTTGTGCTGCAGAGCGGCGTTCTTGGACTTGGCCGGCTTGGACTGGCGGCCCTGACGAACCAGCTGGTTAATAGTAGGCAAAGCGTACTCCTTCTCGAAATGATTCCAGCTTTCTATAATGTGCAACGGCTTGAATCGAGGCGTCAGCATCCACCTTCGAAACACGCAGTTCGCAATTGTACGCCCGCTTGCAGCGCTGTCAACACACCACGCCGCCGGGCGTATCCTATTTTGGCCCCCTTTCCGCCAAATCTCCACATCGAGTTCTCTATAATGGTCGGCGCATGTATCTTCCAGTCATAAGGAGAAGCCCCATGAGGATCGCCATCCCCGTCGAGACCGATCAGGGACTCGACGCACCCCGCTCCGGCCACTTCGGCCATGCCGCCTACTTCACCATCGCGACGGTCGAGGACGGCGCCGTCACGAGCGTCGAATCCGTCAAGAACGTCGAGCACGACGAGTGCGGCTGCGGCGGCGTGATCCAGCACGCGCTCGACCAGAACATCGACGCCATCATTGCCACCGGCATGGGCATGCCTCCCTACAGCCGCTTCACCGCGGGCGGCGTGGCCGTCTACGCCGAGCGCGAGACGCCGATCGCGGGCGACGTGCTCAAGAAGTTCCTCGCGGGCGACGTGGAGCCCATGGACCCGAACGCGGCCTGCAGGCACTGAGGAAGCGCACGTCGAAGCGGCACCGTTTTTTGCAACCCCCGCCATGCCACCGTAGATGCGGTAGCGTGGCGGGGGTTCTTCATGAATACGTGTCAGGCCATAGGGACACGGGTGCTCGTGCAAGAGCATACGACCAAGGGGTGTCCCCAGTATGCAAACATGCAAATTCAAGGTACGTCCCCGATTTGCAAAAGTGCAAATCGGGGACGTACCTTGAATTTGCATTCACTCGAATAGGGGCGGGCACCGAGTGCTCGCCCCTTGCTGAGTGAATGCTTGGTGGCTAGTCGAGGTTGACGGTGGTTCCGGCGGTACCGGGGATGATGAGAGTTCCATCGGGGCCCGGGATCGGGGAAACGCTCGGGGCCTCCTGCTCTTTTTGAATCAGGATATTGATCGGATCATTGGGGTCGAACGGCTTGAACGCATCGGGGTCGATGCCGGTGCCGCCGCCCGCGACGCCTGCGAGCTCGTCGTCATTCAGCTGGGCGTCCATCAGCTTATCGTCTGCCATGTTTGAAGCTCCCTTCAGGCGGAATTACCTTCGCAGCGCCCGTGCCCTGCAAAGCCAGCATATCCACTTGAAGGGTCGGCGCCGACGACAAAGGAACGAATCGGCGGTATCCAGCATGAATGACATCCGGCAGGCAGATGGGACACCCCCTCCCCCATGGCGACGGCTTCGCGCATGCCCCTACCTACGCAAAAGGCCCGCTCTCCCCTGTGGGGGAAAGCGGGCCGAACGGGTTCAGGCGGAAACCTTAGTCCTCCTGCTCCTCAGGATGATGGTCGTCGTTGTCGACAAGCTGGTTCAGCAGCTCGTCGAGCGAGGCCATGTCCTCGTTGATGATGCCGGAGGAACCTTCCTTCTTGGAGCTGTCCTCAGCGGGAGCGCCGATCATCTCCTCATCGGAGTCGAAGTGATGGCGCGGGGCGCTCGTGCCGAGCAGGATGTCGTCGGGGCCGTCCGGGCTGAACACCATCTGCAGCAGCTGGGACAGATCCTCCTCGTCCGCCACGTCGTCGGTGTTGTCGAGGATGTACAGGAGGTTGTGGGCCTCCAGGCCGTCGCGCAGCTCCTCGATCGCCTTGGCGCCGATGCCGTCGATGCGCAGCAGGTCCTCCTCGGACTTGCCGACCAGGTCGCCGACCGTCTCGATGCCGACCTCGCTGAACTTGTTGGTCCAGCGCTGCGACACGCCCAAGTCGTCGAACAGGTAGAGGCGCGCGTCCTCGGCGGAGATGGTGCGGCCGTTGCGGGTGAACGAGCCGTCGCCGGTGCCGTACTCGTCGTAGCCGGTCCAGTCGAGCTGCTGCGGCAGCTGCTCATCGAGCTCCTTGAGCTCGGAGGGAGCCCAGTCGGGCAGGCTCTTGGACGCAGGCGACGTCGGGCCGTCGATGTTGACGTAGCCGTCGGCGGTGCGGTAGGTCAGCGTCGCGTTGGCGTACGGCTTGAGGCCGGTGCCGGCGGGGATCTTCTTGCCCACGATGACGTTGGACTTGAGGTCGAGCAGGTGGTCGACCTTGCCCTCGATGGCGGCCTCGGTCAGAACGCCCGCGGTGCGGATGAACGACGCGGAGGACAGCCAGGAGTCGATGGAGGACGCGACCTTGAGCGTACCCAGGATGACGGGCTCGGCCGCCGGCGGGGTGCCGCCGCGACGCGCCACGCGATCGACCTCGTCGGCGAACTCGTAGCGGTCGACGTACTGACCCAGCAGGTAGCGGGAGTCACCGGGGTTGGTGATCTGGACGCGGCGCAGCATCTGGCGCGCGATGACCTCGATGTGCTTGTCGTTCAGGTCGACGCCCTGGCTCGTGTAGACGTCCTTCACGCTCTCGACGAACGTGTGCATGGTGGACTCGATGTCGGTGAGCTTGCGCAGGTTGCGGAAGTTCACGAAGCCCTTGGTGATCTGGTCGCCGGCGCGGATCTCGGCGCCGTCCTCGATACCGGGCATGAAGCGCACCGACGCGGGCACGCGGCGCTCGTCGAGGATGCGGGTCGGATCGTCGGCGTCGAGGATCTGGATGATGTACTCGGCCTTCTCGGGCTTGATCGAGAGCACGCCGGAGTACGGGGCCAGATCGGCCTCGCGGCCCAGGATCTTCTCGTTGACGTTGCCGACGACGTCGAACATGCGGCCGACGGTCGGCAGACCCTGCGTAATGTCCTCGACGCCCGCGACGCCGCCGGAGTGAATGGTACGCATCGTCAGCTGCGTACCGGGCTCGCCGATGGACTGGGCGGCGATGATGCCGACCGCAGTGCCGATGGCGACCGGACGACGCGTGGAGAGGTCCCAGCCGTAGCACTTCTGGCACACGCCGTACTTGGAGCGGCAGGTCAAAAGCGCGCGGAGCTTAACCTTCTTCATGCCGTGGTCGATCATCTTCTGGAGATCGGCCACGCTCTCGATGTACTCGTCGGTGTGGAACAGCGTCTCGCCGTCCGGCGCCACGACGTCCTCGATGAAGCAGCGGCCCACGAGGTCGGCGTTGATGTCGTCGGTGCCCGGGATGATCAGGTTGTAGGTGACGCCCTCGGTCGTGCCGCAGTCCTCCTCGCGGACGATGACGTCCTGCGCCACGTCGACGAGACGACGGGTGAGGTAACCGGAGTCGGACGTGTGCGACGCGGTGTCGACCAGGCCCTTACGGGCGCCGTAGGTGGAGATGAAGTACTCGAGCGGCAGCAGGCCCTCGCGGAAGTTCGCCTTAATGGGAAGGTCGATGGTCTCGCCGGACATGTCGGCCATGAGGCCGCGCATGCCGCCGAGCTGACGCAGCTGGGCCTTCGAGCCACGGGCACCGGAGTCGGCCATCATGTAGATGGGGTTCTCCTCATCGAACATGTCGAGCATCTTGGCCGCGACGGTGTCGGTGGCAGCCGTCCACTCGTTGACGACCTCGATGTGGCGCTCCTGCTCGTTGATGAAGCCTTCCTCGAAGTACTCGTTGATCTGGTCGACGCGCTTCTGGGCGACGTCGAGGATCTGGGGCTTGTCCTCGGGGATGAGGGCGTCCCACAGCGAGATGGTCAGGCCGGCGCGGGTCGCGAAGTGGAAGCCGGCGTACTTGATGGCGTCCAGGATCGGACCGACCTCGGCCTGCGGATAGCGGTCGCAGCAGTCGGCCACGAGCTTGGACACGTCGCCCTTGGCCATCTTGTAGTTGATGAACTCGTAGTCGGCCGGCAGGCACTGCTGGTTGAAGATGATGCGGCCGATGGAGGTCTCGAAGCGCGCGGTCTTGGAACCGGTCACGTCGTAGTCCACGGCGTCGCCGCGGCCGTTCATGACGCGGAAGAGCTTGCGGCCGTCCTCGGTGAAGACGTTGGCCTGCTCGGAGCTCACGCGCACCATGATCTTGGCCTGCAGGTCGACCTCGGTGCGGGCGTCATAGGCGTTGAGCGCGTCGTCGAAGCTCGCGAACACGTGGCCCTCGCCGGACAGGCCGTCGCGGACCTGGGTGAGGTAGTACACACCGATGATCATATCCTGGGACGGGACGTTGACGGGCTTGCCGGACGCCGGGGAGCGCAGGTTGTTGGCAGACAGCATCAGCACGCGGGCCTCGGCCTGCGCCTGCTGGGACAGCGGCACGTGCACCGACATCTGGTCGCCGTCGAAGTCCGCGTTGAACGGGGAGCAGACGAGCGGATGCAGGTGGATGGCCTTGCCCTCGACGAGCACGGGCTCGAAGGCCTGGATGGACAGACGGTGCAGCGTCGGGGCGCGGTTGAGCAGTACCAGACGGCCGTCGATGACCTCTTCGAGGATGTCCCACACGAAGCTGGCGGAGCGGTCGATCGCGCGCTTTGCGCCCTTGATGTTCTCGACCTTGCCGAGCTCCACGAGGCGCTTCATGACGAACGGCTTGAACAGCTCGAGCGCCATGGTCTTGGGCAGACCGCACTGGTGCAGCTTCAGCTTGGGGTCGGTGACGATGACGGAACGGCCGGAGTAGTCGACGCGCTTGCCGAGCAGGTTCTGGCGGAAGCGGCCCTGCTTGCCCTTGAGGGCCTCGGCGAGCGACTTCAGCGGACGGCCGCCGCGACCGGACACCGGGCGCCCACGGCGACCGTTGTCGAACAGGGCGTCCACGGCCTCCTGCAGCATGCGCTTCTCGTTGTTCACGATGATCGCGGGCGCGTCGAGGTCGAGCAGGCGCTTCAGGCGGTTGTTGCGGTTGATGACGCGACGGTACAGGTCGTTCAGGTCGGACGCGGCGAAGCGGCCGCCGTCGAGCTGGACCATCGGGCGCAGATCGGGCGGGATGACCGGGATGACGTCCAGGATCATGTTCGCCGGGTCGTTGCCGCCCTTGAGGAAGGCATCGACGACCTCGAGGCGCTTGACGGCCTTCTCGCGCTTCTGCTTCTGGCCGTCCTCGTCGGCGATGATGGCCTTGAGGCGCTCGGCCTCCTTCGGCAGATCGATGGCGGACAGCAGGTCGCGGATGGCCTCGGCGCCCATGCCGCCCTCGAAGTACATGGAGTAGTAGCGCTTCATCTCGCGGAACAGCGGCTCATCGGAGATCAGGTCGCGCTCGGTCAGCTGCATGAACGCCTGGAAGGCGTCGGAGCGCAGCTGCTTCTCGTCTTTGGTCTCCTCCTCGATGTCGACGATGCCGGCGGCGATCTCCTCGGGCGTCAGCGGCTCCTCGTCGGAGAACTCGTCGAAGTTCTCGGGGTCGCCCTGGGCCTTCAGGCTCTCGATCTGGCGGGCGCACTCGGCGTCGATCTCCTCGAGGTCGGCGGCGAGCTCCTCGCGCAGGTCCTCGGCATCGGCCTCGCGGGCCTCATAGTCGACGTGCGTGATGATATAGCTGGCGAAGTAGAGCACCTTCTCCAGGTCCTTGGACTTGATGTCCAGAAGACGGCTCATGGGGAAGCTCGTGGGGCTCTTGAAGTACCAGATGTGGGAGACGGGAGCAGCGAGCTCGATGTGACCCATGCGCTCGCGGCGAACCTTGGCGCTCGTCACCTCGACGCCGCAGCGCTCGCAGACGATGCCCTTGAAGCGGATGCCCTTGTACTTGCCGCAGGAGCACTCCCAGTCCTTGGCGGGACCGAAGATCTTCTCGCAGAACAGGCCGTCCTTCTCGGGCTTGAGGGTACGGTAGTTGATGGTCTCGGGCTTCTTGACCTCGCCGTGCGACCACGAGCGGATCTGGTCGGCGGAAGCGAGCGAGATCTTTACCGCATCAAAATCAGTGGATTCGAAATCTGCCACAGTCACTTACTCCTTATCGGTCGTGGAGGCGGCGAAGGCATCGAGCAGGGCGTCGACAGCGTCAACGGACGTGTCGACCTCGTCGATGGAGGGAAGATCGGTCAAAGCGTCGGCGTCGGCAGCGGCCTCGGTCGCCTTGGGCTCGGCCTCGTACACGTTGGTGTGCATCGGCTCGATGTCGAGCGCCAGCGAGCGGATCTCCTTGACCAGGACCTTGAACGACTCGGGGATGCCGGCAGACGGGACGTTCTCGCCCTTGACGATGGACTCGTAGGTCTTGACGCGGCCCACGGTGTCGTCGGACTTGACGGTGAGGATCTCCTGCAGCACGTTGGACGCGCCGTACGCGTACAAGGCCCACACCTCCATCTCGCCGAAGCGCTGGCCGCCGAACTGCGCCTTGCCGCCCAGCGGCTGCTGGGTCACGAGGCTGTAGGGGCCCGTCGAGCGCGCGTGGATCTTGTCGTCGACCATGTGGCCGAGCTTCAGGATGTAGGAGATGCCCACGGTGATCGGCTCGCGGAACTCCTCGCCGGAACGGCCGTCGTACAGCACGGTCTTGCCGCGCTCGTCGAGCTGCGTCACGAACTCGGGGCGCATGTGCTCGCCGTAGCGCTCGCGGGCGAGGTTGACCATGTTCTTGTTGGCGCGGCGGATGACCTCGGCGATCTCGTCCTCGGACGCGCCGTCGAAGACGGGCGTGGCCGTGAAGAACGGGCCGGGCACATAGGTGTCGGAATCGGCCGAATCCGGATCCCAGCCGCAGGCGGCCGCCCAGCCGAGGTGACACTCGAGCAGCTGGCCGACGTTCATACGGGAGGGGACGCCCAGCGGGTTCAAGATGACGTCGACCGGGGTGCCGTCGGCCATGTAGGGCATGTCCTCGACGGGCAGGACCTCGCAGATGACGCCCTTGTTGCCGTGGCGGCCGGCGATCTTGTCGCCCTGCTGGATCTTGCGGCGCTGCGCGACGTAGACGCGCACCTGCTCGTTGACGCCGGGGGCCAAATCGTCGCCGGCCTCGCGGCTGAAGCGGACGACGTCGATGACGCGGCCGTAGGAGCCGTGCGGCATCTTGAGGGAGGTGTCGCGGACGTCGTGGGCCTTCGCACCGAAGATGGCGCGCAGCAGGCGCTCCTCGGCGGTCAGAGCGCTCTCGCCCTTGGGCGTGACCTTGCCGACCAGGATGTCGCCCGGGCCGACCTCGGCGCCGATGCGGATGATGCCGTCCTCGTCGAGGTTCGCGAGCATGTCCTCGGACAGGTTCGGGATCTCGCGGGTGATCTCCTCGGGGCCGAGCTTGGTGTCGCGGGCGTCGATCTCGTGGCGGGAGATGTTGATGGAGGTCAGCAGGTCCTCGGAGACCAGGCGCTCGGAGACGACGATACCGTCCTCGTAGTTGAAGCCCTCCCACGGCATGTAGGCCACGAGCAGGTTCTGGCCGAGCGCGAGCTCGCCGTGATCGGTCGAGGGGCCGTCGGCCAGCGGCTGGCCCTCGACGACCTCGTCGCCCACGCGCACGAGCGGACGGTGGTTGATGCAGGTGGACTGGTTGGAGCGCTGGTACTTGGGCAGGTGGTACTCCTCCAGGCCCTCGGCGGACTTCACCGTGATCTTGGAGGCGTCGGCGAACACGACCTCGCCGGCGTGCTTGGCCAGCGTGACCTCGCCGGAGTCGATCGCGGCGCGGCGCTCCATGCCGGTGCCGACGTACGGGGCGATCGGGTGCAGCAGGGGCACGGCCTGGCGCTGCATGTTCGCGCCCATGAGGGTACGCTTGGCGTCGTCGTGCTCGAGGAACGGGATGAGGGTGGCTGCGACGGACAGCATCTGGCGCGGGGAGACGTCCATGTAGTCGATGTCGTCCACCGGCACGTCAGCCGGCGCGCCGAAGGAGCCGTCGAAGTCGCGCGTACGGGCGACGACGGAGTGCGGACGGACCACGTTGCCCTCGGCGTCGGTCGACACGAACTCGCGGGTGACCGGGTCGATCGGGGTGTTGGCCGGCGCGATGATGTGGTTCTCTTCCTCGTCGGCGGTCATCCAGTCGATCTGGTCGGTGACGCGGCCGTTCTCGACGCGACGGTACGGGGCCTCGATGAAGCCGTACTCGTTCACGCGGGCGTACAGCGCCAGCGAGCCGATCAGGCCGATGTTGGGGCCTTCGGGCGTCTCGATGGGGCACATGCGGGAGTAGTGGGAGTTGTGGACGTCGCGCACGGCGGTGGGCACGTTCGTGCGGCGGCTGGAGCCCGACTTGTGGCCGGCGAGGCCGCCGGGGCCGAGGGCGGACAGGCGGCGCTTGTGGGTAAGACCGGTCAGCGGGTTCGCCTGGTCCATGAACTGGGACAGCTGCGAGGAGCCGAAGAACTCCTTGATGGCCGCCACGATCGGGCGGATGTTGATGAGCGACTGCGGGGTGATCTCGTCGATGTCCTGGGAGCTCATGCGCTCGCGGACGACGCGCTCCATGCGGCTCATGCCGATGCGGAACTGGTTGGCCACCAGCTCGCCCACCGTGCGGATGCGGCGGTTGCCGAAGTGGTCGATGTCGTCGGTCTTGAAGCCGTTCTCGCCCGCGGCGAGCGCCAGCAGGTAGCGAAGGGTGGCGACGATGTCCTCGTCGGTGAGGATGGCGACCTCTTCGGAGGTGGTGAGGCCGAGCTTCTTGTTGACCTTGTAGCGACCCACGCGCGCCAGGTCGTAGCGCTGCGGGTTGAACAGCAGGCCTTCGAGCAGGCTGCGGGAGGCGTCGACCGTGGGCGGCTCGCCCGGACGCAGACGGCGGTAGATCTCGATGAGAGCGTCCTCGCGGGTCAGCGCGGTGTCGCGCTCGATGGTGCGCTTCACCACGTCGGAGTCGCCGAGCAGCTCGATGATCTCGTCGTTGGTGGGGGCGATGCCGAGGGCGCGCAGGAACATGGTCGCGGACTGCTTGCGCTTGCGGTCGATGGAGACCACGAGCTGGTCGCGCTTGTCGACCTCGAACTCAAGCCACGCGCCGCGCGCGGGGATGATCTGCGCCTTGTAGACCTGCTTGCCGCCGTCCATCTCGGAGGAGTAGTACACGCCGGGAGAACGCACGAGCTGGGAGACGACGATGCGCTCCGTGCCGTTGATGATGAAGGTGCCCTGGTCGGTCATCATGGGGAAGTCGCCCATGAACACGAGCTGCTCCTTGATCTCGCCGGTCTCCTTGTTGGTGAGACGGACGTCGGTCAGAAGCGGGGCCTGGTAGGTCATGTCCTTTTCGCGGCACTCCTCGACGGTGTGCGCGGGGTCGCCGAACTGGTGCTCGCCGAACGTCACCTCCAGAACGTGATTCTGGCTCTGGATGGGGCTGGATTCCTTGAACGCCTCTCGAAGGCCCTCGCCCATGAAGCGCTCGAAGGACTGCTTCTGAACGGAGATGAGGTTGGGCAGCTCCATCGCCTCGGGAATTTTCCCAAAATTGACGCGGGTGCGCTCTGTTGCCGTTACGGCCTGTGTAGACTTCTGCACCAGGTGTTTCCTCCTTCGCGGGAAAAACGGGTGGTCGGCATCCGTCCGTGCATGCACGAAGACTTCTGCCAGTTATCGCAACCTATTAGTTTAGCAGGTGCCTTCCGTTCGGCAAGAAAAGTCTTGACTTACGGAAGTTTTTGGACTAGCTATTTTTTTCGTTCTCAAAGCCGCTGGTAAACCTCGTTATCACGAACATATGTTCATGAGTTTTCCGTGAACCGCCGCCCGATCTCTCGGATGCCGAGGGCACAGGGCCCCGTCCTAAAAAGTTCCGGCCCGAAGGGACAAGCTGGTGGGTATAAGCCGCACAAAGAGGCGCGAGGAAGGCGGCACCGATGTTCAGCCCATTCAAAGATGCCCACGGACGGCCGAAGACGCTTGCCGAGGTGACCTACGCGGATCTCGACCAGCTGCGCGAGCTCGAGGAGGGCTACGCGCTCGAGTTCAAGCGGAGCCTCTCCCCCACCGTGCTGAAGAAGCTGCCCAAGATCATCGCCTCGTTCGCCAACTCCGCAGGCGGCTGGCTCGTCATCGGCATCGCCGACGACGACAAGAGCACGTGCCCCTTGCCGCGCCTCTCGGCGGACTACAGCCAGATCATCGGTGAATCCTGCCGCCGGCACATCACGCCCGCGCCGCGCATCGACGTGCGCTTCGTGACCGACCCCGTCGCACCCGACGAGGGCGTCGTCATCGTGCAGGTGCTCGAAGGCGACTTCCCGCCGTATGTGGCCGACGGCGTCGTGGACGTGCGCGAGGGCTCGACCTCGGGGCCCGCGGCGAGCTCGGCGCTCGTCGAGCTGTACGGCAAGGCGACGCGAAGGCGCCTGGAGGTCCGGGAGTTCTGCCGCCGCACGGTGTTCTACACGGCAGAGGACATGCCGCTGTTCAACCTGTACGTGTTCCGCATGGGAAGCCGGGCCGCAGACGCCCCGTCGCGCGACGAGCTCAACGAGCACGCCGCCTGCATGCGGACCGCCTTCAAGCGGCAGGGGCTCGCCTGCCGCGTCCACCACGCGCACGACTCCCTCATCTTCAGCGTCCCCACGCGCGACGATCCGCGCACCCCGCACTCGGCCATCGAGCTGTTCGGCGACGAGTCCATCAAGCTCTCGGTGCCGGCGGTGCTGGTCGGAGGCGACGAGTACGAGCACGCGCTCGCGCGGCTCAACCTCACGCGCCACGAGCGGGCGGGAGGGCAGGCGCCCCTGCGCATCATGAGCGCGAGCGACACCCTCGCCCGCGTGACCCGCATGGCGTCGATCCTCGACCGCTACGTCCGCGCGCGCGGACTCGCCTGGCAGCAGTTCGCCGTGGCCTACGAGCTCGAGAACCTCGCCGGCGTGGTGCTGTGGAGCGAAGAGCCGCTCTACCTCGAGTACGTCGACGAGCGCGGGCCGCTGTACTGCGCCACCACCGACTGCCTGTCGCGCGTGCGCTACCTCGACGACGGGGCGCACAACTCGTTTAGGGCTCGACAGTTCGCCGGCAGCCATTTCTTCGAGGCCTGCGGCCTGCCCCTCGGCTCGCCCGACGCGCGGGACAACCAGCTCGTCGACGCCCTCTTGCGCAGTTAGGGAAACGCCGATCAATTGCTTTCGCGGCGCCCGCCACGGGGCCGACCGGCGCGGAGTGAATTGATCGGTGCTTCCCAAAAGGACGGGGTCCGGCGCTTCCCGAGAAGCACCAGACCCCGTCCCCTCAAGCACCAGCCCGAAATATCGGTTGGCGGAAGGCTGTTTACGCCTCCTGCTTGTAGAAGCTCTTGAAGGCGCCGAAGATGACCGCGGCGAGGGCGGCGCCCACGAGCGGCGCGAAGATGAACACCCAGACCTGATCGAGCGCCACGGTGTTGCCCTCGAAGGCCATGACGAGCGCAGGACCGAAGCTGCGCGCCGGGTTGACGGACGTGCCGGTCAGAGGAATGCCCATGATGTGCACGAACGCGAGCGTAAGGCCGATCACCAGGCCGGCGAAATGCCCGGTCTTGCCGTCGGCGGTCACGCCGAGGATGGTGAGCACGAACACCATCGTGAGGATGACCTCGACGAGGACGGCGCCGAACATCGAGATGCCGGTCGAGGAGGCCTCGCCGTAGCCGTTGCAGCCAAGGCCGGTCGCGGCGACGCCGCCGAGGTCGGCGCAGTTGTTGATCACGAGCATGAGCACGAGCGCGGCGACGATCGCGCCGATGAACTGGGCGATCCAATAGCCGAACAGGTCCTTCAGGGAGATGCGCTTGTCAACGAACAGGCCGAAGGTCACCGCAGGGTTGATATGGCAGCCGGACACGTTGCCGATGGCGAACGCCATGGCGACGATCGACAGGCCGAACGCGAACGCGATGCCGAGGTTGCCGAGCACCGAGCCGGCGACCGCCGCGCTGCCGCAGCCGAAGAACGTGAGCACGAAGGTGCCGAGCGCCTCGGCGCCATACTTCTTGATCGAATTGCTATCCACTGGAAACCCTCCTTCAGATGCGCCGCCCCCTGCGGCGCAAACGTGCGGTAGTTAACCAGCGGCGAAGGTTTCAGACAAGGCTTTTCGGCCCTCTTCAAGGAGATGTTGAAGGCAGGGACCTGCAGACGGGCCCGCTTCGCGCAGAAAAAGACCCGACGGCCATCGCCGCCGGGTCCATACCGATCGAATGCTTGCCGCCGCGTTAGCGCTTGAGGCCGCCGCGCTCGTCGATGGCCTCCCAGAAGGCGTCGCGGAACCGCGGGTCCTCGGCGGCCATCAGGGCGTTCGTGGCCATCCAGCCGCTCGGCGTGCCGGTGTCGTAGCCGGACAGCGGGTCGATGACCACGGCGTACATGGCCTCGCGCTCGAGGCTGCGCGCCATGGCGTCGGTGAGCTGGATCTCGCCGCCCTTGCCCGGCTCCTGGTCGCCCAGAAGGTCCATGACCAGGGGGCTCAGCAGGTAGCGGCCCACGATGTAGAGGTTGGAGGGGGCGTCCTCGGGAGCGGGCTTCTCCACCAGGCCGGAGACGCGCCACACGGCGCCGGGCTCGTCGTCGGCCGGTTCGCCGCTGCCCGGGACCGTGCCCACGCGCTCGCCGGCGATCACGCCGTAGCGGCTGACCTCCTCGGGCGAGCAGGGGGCGACGGCGATCACGGAGGCGCCGGCGTGGGCCTGCGAAACGGCCATCATCTTGGTGCAGATATCGCGCGAGGGCACGACGTAGTCGCCCAGCAGCACCAGGAAGCTCTCGCCGGCGACGGCGTCGGCGGCGGAGCGGATGGCGTGACCGAGGCCGCGCGGCTCGTACTGATAGCGGAAGTCGACCGGCATGTTGCCGGCAGCGGCGACGGCGTCGGCGTAGGCCGCCTTGCCGCGCTCGCGCAGCAGGCCCTCGAGCGAGCGATCGGGCTGGAAGTAGCTCAGCAGCTCGGGCTTGCCCGGCGACGTGACGATGATGACGTCATCGACCTCCTCGGGAGCAAGCGCCTCCTCGACCACGTACTGTATGACCGGCTTGTCGAGCACCGGCAGCATCTCTTTGGGGGTGCACTTGGTCGAGGGCAGGAAGCGGGTGCCTAGACCAGCGGCAGGTATGATGGCCTTCATCTCAGAAATCTATTCCTTTCGCAAACGCGCATGCAAAGCAAGCGCATCTAAATAACAAGCGCATATCTCTGCGCTCGGGATACCTATTGAGCCAGCGTACCCCAAAGCGGCCGCTTATGGGGCAGAAGGGCGAAAATTGCGCCGGAAAAGCGCAGATATAAAGCGTCCGTTACGTCCATTTCCATACCAGTGTAAACGAATGTAAAGCCCCCCTTACAGCATCTGATGGAACGAGGCGGCCATCGTCGCCATGGAGACGCGCCAGGCGCTCCCCTGCGGGTCGAGATTCCTCGAGCCGTCCTCCATGGTCTTGCCGCTCATGATGCCGCGATCGACGATCCAGCCCATGGCGGGACGCGCCCACTCCGACACGTTCTCCCAGCCGGGGATGGATGCCGCCTCATCGAGGTCGCTCGAGACGTCGAGGCCGGCAATCCGGGAAGCGTAGTTGCACAGCATGACGGCGAGCTGCTCGCGCGTCACCGGCCTATCCGGACCAAACGTCGTGTACGCGCCGCTCTCGTCCCTATAGCCGTTGATGACGCCCGTGGCGCGCGCCCACGCGATGGCAGGAGCGTAGTACTCGCCTTCGTCCACGTCATCGAACGGGTCGGCCGCAACCGTCGGTTCACCCGCCATGCGGTGCAGGATCACCGCGACCTGCCCGCGCGTGATGGAGTCGTAGGTGCCGAACAGGTCCGAATCGGTGTATCCGGACATCAGCCCGTGGTCGACGGCGTACTCGAACAGGCCGCCCTGGGTGTACCACTCGCCCTCGTGGATGTCTGAGAACCCGTAGTAGCCCTGATCCGGCTCGGGGTCCGGCTCAGGCTCGGGCTCGGGCTCGACGTAGCGCGTGATGCCGTACATGAACCCGCGGGAAAGCTCGCCGAACGAGATGACGCGCCCCCAGTGGATGGATGCGTTGTAGTTGCCCTCGGCGACAACGACGCCCCCGTCACGCACCTCGAGCACCACGACCGTGTGCGTGTCGTAGTTGACGCGCAGGATGTCCCCGACACGCACCTGGGAGAGGTCCTCGTACGTCGTGCCGGGATTGGACCCGAAAGCCGCGTCGCTCAGGATGAGTGCGAACGCGTGGCAGCCATAGCCCGCCTGGTAGAGTGCCGGGCTGAGATAGTAGTCGTCATTCGTCCATCGCATGCCCTCCGGGTACTGGGCGCGCAGCGCGACGATGCGCTCGTAGGCCTCCTGCTCGCTGACGGAGGCGCCCTGCGCCGCATATGCCGGCTGGGCCCCGATCGCGAGCGCTGCGGGCATGCCCATCACCAGCGCAAGCGCCGCCATGAGCGCCACCGCGAAGCGCCGCGCGCGTCCGGAGATTTCCGACAGTCGTTGCATCCCGATCACCCTGTCCCCTTGGCAATAGAACTTCAGACTCGAATCGTCTCGACTATCGCACAGCCGCGGGACGCCCGACGCGGCCCTTAGGCGAGCGAGGGCCATGGTCCGGCAACCGTCAAGAAGCCGCCGGGGCGCTGCCGGGGCGCGAGGACAGACCCGGAAAGGCGACGATGGACAGCTTGCGCGCCCGCAGGCACTCCCCCGCAGGCGCGCAGCCGCCCCTCACCACCCCCGAAAAGGGATGTATACGAGTTTGTCATTGTTTTTTGGTGCCATCTCGCCACATGCACCGCACCCGTTTGCATTTCCGCAGGATTCAACTGGGGAAATGCTGAGGGGTGCAGCGCATGTTGGGAAAGGGCACTCAAAAACAATGACGAACTCAACCTATGACCCTT